>CALMJO010000044.1 GCA_937864375.1 uncultured Spirochaetota bacterium | reverse complement strand
GTACGTGGACATCAGGTCGCTCATTTCCGGAGTCCGCGAGATGCACCCATCGGGCGGAAACCGGGAAAATCCCGGGGCGGAGGGCGGGGGCGGCGACCTAGGCTCCCTGATCGAAGGGCTCCTTGACGAATGCACGCTCTTCCTTAACGGGTTCAGAAGGGACTACGACGAGTATTCGGGGATACGGAAATGGATGCACACGGTGCATTCGCGCTATCTCAAAAAAATGAAGGGCCGGTTCGCCGAGGCGTTCGACGAGTCCATCGCGCTCTTCCGAAAGCCCCCGGGCGAGACCATGCGTCTCCAGGAGAGGCTCGCGGGGCTCGCCGACTATGCGGCCTTGATCACCGAACGCCTGCAGGTGGAAGACCTGATGCGGCAGGACCTCGAAAAGGTGATCTTCTTCGGGGAATCGCTGGGCGAGCGCATGCCCGCGCTGGACGGCGGCAACGGCGCGCAGGGCGCGAGCAGGGCGGCCCTGCACATGGTGCACGAAAAGATCGCCACGGTCAGGGACACGCTCGATTCCTTCTCCGCCGAGTTCCCTTCCGTGTGCAGGAACATGTACGAGCTCCTTGGCGAGTGCGCGCCCGAGGGCGGACTTTCGCGGGAGACCCTGGACCTCACCGGCGCCTGGAAGCGCTTCAACAGGATCGAGGGGCTCCTCGCTTCGCATACGCGCAAGATCATCCAGATGCGCCAGACGCTCTTTGGCCTTCACTACAGGCTGCTCCGAAGCAAGGGGACCTTCCAGGAGTTCATCGAGCGGATCCTCGAGATGCGCGGCGGGCTTTACGGGGAGACCGGAACGTCGCCTGAAACCGCCGACGGGAGGAACGCCGGGCTTGCGGCGCTGCGCGCCGGCGCCCACAGGCACCTCGCCATGGTGACCTCGCTCAACGCGGGGCTGGAGACCATCACCGGCTCCTACAATGACAACTATGCCGGCCAGGAACAGATGCTGCAGAGAATTCTCTTTCACGCAAACCGCGTCTCGGTCCAGCTCGGTGATGCCGTCAAGCAGAGAAAATCCATGACAGGGGAGATCGCCCGGAAGGCGACGCGCATCGCGCAGGCAATAGTCGATGCCGATCTCCCGTTCCGCCGCCTCGAGGGAGTGCGCGACGGCCTGCGCACCCACCTGGATGTCATGGAGAACCTGTTCCCCGAAACCGCGGCGGGCTCGCAGGGACACGGGGAGGAATTTGACGCGGGCTTGAGCCTCATCCGCGAGCGTTACGAGCGCGGGGGCGACTCGGCCGATTACCGGCACATGATGACGCTCTCGCTGTTTCGCGATTTCCGCGCGGGCAGGAACGACGGCGTGGTCTTCTTTTAATGCGGGTACGGGCGTGATCCATGGATGATGACAGGGAATACGCGCGGGTGCGCTTCGATGGATCCATCTTGTTTGGATCTGCGGGCGGGCCCCGGGAGCTCCAGGGGAGGTGCATCAACCTGAGCCACACGGGCCTGCAGTTCGAAACCGCGGCGCGCCTGGAAGAGGGAAGCATCCTGGAGGCGGTGATATCCACCGACGACCGCAAGTTCAGACCCATGGAAATAACCTTCGTGATCGTGAGGATCGAGGGAGCCCGGGACGGGTACTTTCGCGTTTCCGGGGAGATCACGATGATGGACGGGCGCGCGCTCGGACTGCGTTAGACGCGCAGTGCGGTGCGCATTGGAAGATCGGGGTTTCACACAGGGAGGTGGGTCGTGAATGAACTGATATGCGGGATCTGCAAGGGACTGATTCTTATCCCCATACGTACCGTGCTCGGACAGGGAGTACGTCCGGCGCGTCACTGGCGCGGTGAGGGGATCCCCGCACACGGAAAGGATTGCTTGACGGGAGGCGTCACTGCGTTTGTCATGGATGACGTTGTGCGGCTGGAGAGGGCGGGAATCATCCATGGGCATGGGAGGTGCGTGTGTGAAAAAGCCCGGTATTATGATCGTGGAAGACGAGTTCATCGTAGCATTTGACATCAAGCAGCGTCTGGAAGCGCGGCAGTACGAAGTGCACTCGGTGGTGACCACGGGAGAGGAGGCGGTAAAAAGGGCGAGCAATTCGCCCCCCGATCTCATCCTCATGGACATCAGCCTCGCGGGAGTCATGGACGGTATCCAGGCCGCGATCGAGATCCGGAAACGCAACGACATCCCGGTGATTTATATTACCGCCTTCGCCGACCCCACGACCACTGAGCGGGCGAGCAGGTCGGGC
Organism: uncultured Spirochaetota bacterium; assembly: GCA_937864375.1. GTDB lineage: Bacteria > Spirochaetota > UBA4802 > UBA4802 > UBA5368 > FW300-bin19. The sequence goes on along the minus strand of CALMJO010000044.1, from coordinate 13,808 downwards.
CCGTACGGCTACCTCAACAAGCCCGTGAATCCGCTCGACCTTTTCACGTGCATCGAGTCGGCCCTGGAGCGAAACCGGCTGGACAGGCTGCTGCGCCGCAGCGAGGAGCGCTACCGCCGCCTCATCGAGGAGATCAGCGATGTCGTATTCGCGCTCGACGAAAACGGGATCGTCACGTATGTGAGCCCCGTCATAACCGAGGTCACCGGTCACGCGCCGGGCCAGGTGCTGGGGCGGCCGTTCACGGAGCTTGTCCACCCGGAGGACCTGGCGCCGGTCGTGAAGCGTTTCAACCTGAAAGGGAGCAAGCCGGAGGACCAGATCGAATTTCGGATAACGCACGTTGCCGGCGGGTACGTGTGGGTGCGCTGCTCCGCGCGGGCGGTCTTCGCGACGCGCGGGTTCGAGGGCTTCCGGGGGACCATCCAGGACATCACGACCCGCAGGCACGCCCAGGACATGTTCCGCAAGGTGTTCGCCCGCAATCCCGTCCCCATGGCGATCACCGGCGTCGGGACAGGAGCCTTCCTGGACGTGAATGACGCCTTCCTGGACGCCCTGGGTTACGGGAGCGGTGAACTGACCGGGAAAAACGCCTCCGCGTCGGGGGTGTTCCCCGAACCGGGGGCGCTCGAAAGTATCGCGATCCTGGTCGAGGAGCAGGGGGCCGTACGACAGCACCCCGTCCTCGTACGCACGAAGGAGCGCGATACCATGCAGGGAAGCCTTTCCGCGGACATGATACTCATTGACGGGCAAAAATACCTTTTGGCGATATTCGAGGGCATTACCGCCGCCCGGTTCGCTCAGCATGAAAACTGCGTCCGGCGTTAGGCCGCATACCGTATGAACCGCCGCGAGGCGGGGCATTTGGAGGCACGTAAGGGAAGTCGTTTCACCGGTTGACACCCACAGGCATGTCGTGTTAAGATGAAACTCGTTCCGGTTGCGGCTTACCATTTCACCGGAAGCGGCGGACAAATGGCGGAAGACCACTACATACTCATCGCGGCTGCGGAAAGGCACACGGCCCTGGCGCTCTCGTCCGCTCTCGCGGAGGGTGGATTTACCGTCACGACGATCGTGGATACGGCAGAAGAGGCCGTCCGGTCCATCAGCGACGGCAGGGTCGCGCTCGCGATCCTCGATTGCTCGATTCCGGGGATGGCGGCGGCCGCCGCCCGGACCAGGCTCGTCCGCGGCGTGCCCGTTATTTTCCTGGCGAAACCAGGTTCCGTCATTCCAGCCCATGAACTCGAGGCCGCGGCGCCGTCGTGCGTTCTGCCGTACGCCATGGACGCCACGCTCTTGCGCATGAACGTGGAAGCGGTGCTGCGCGCGGGCCTTGCCACGGAAGAGCCGTTCCGCGCCATCGCCGATTCCACATGGGACTGGGAATACTGGCTGTCACCGGAAGGGGTGATGCTTTACACGAATCCCTCCTGCCTTCGTGTTACCGGTTACGCCTCCGGGGACTTTTACGCGAATCCCGGCTTTCTCGAGTCCATCGTTCATCCCGACGATCGTGCCGCCTACGACAGGCATGTCGAGGAGTATACCGGGGCCAGGGAGGGCGATGAGTCGTCCCCGCTCCTCATTTGGAGAATAATAACCGCATCAGGTGAAACACGCTGGATCGAACACGTCTGCCGTCCGCTGTTCGGGGCGGACGGTTCGTACCGGGGACGCCGCGCCAGCAACCGCGATGTGAGCGAGCGAAAAAAGATCGAGGAGCTTTTCAACGACAGCGAAGAGCGTTTCAAAACGCTCGCCCTTCTCGCGCCCATAGGCATTTATCTCACCGACTTGAACGGTGACTGTTTTTTCGTGAACAACCGCTGGTCGGAGATGGCGGGCTTTTCCATTGAAGAAGCGAAGGGCGACGGCTGGGTCCGGGCGATTCACCCGGAAGACCGCGATCGCGTCAGGGATGAATGGTACGAAACGGTACGCGGCCGGGGACGATGGGGCACGGAATACCGGTTCGTGGACGGGGAAGGGAAAATTACCTGGGTCTACGGCGTAGCCGGTCCGTTGCACGACGCCAGGGGCGAGCTTGCCGGCTACATCGGCGCGAATATGGACATTACCGCGCGCAAAATGATGGAGGACGAGCGGCGTCGTTACAACCGGCTGCTCGATCATGTTTTGAAAACGCAGTCGCTGTATATAACCGACGGCAATTACGGGCAGGTGTTCGGCTCGCTCCTGGATGCGCTGGTCGAACTCACCGGCAGTGAATACGGTTTCCTCGACGAGGTGCGCCGCGACGCCGACGGCACTTTGTACAAGCTGAGCCTCGCCATGTCCAACATCTCCTGGGACGAGGACTCCCGCCGCCTCTACGACGATCTCGTCGCGCGGCGGCTCGAATTCCGGAACCTGAGTACCCTCGCGGGGCTTCCGGCGACGAGCGGGAAGATCGTCATCTCGAACGACCCGGCGCGCGACCCGCGCGCGGCCGGCCTTACCGCGCACCATCCCCCGCTGAAGACCTACATGGGAATTCCCGTGTTGTATGGGGGTGAGGTCGTGGGCGTGGCGGGCGTGGCGAACCGCCCCGGTGGATATGACGAAGGGATCGCCCATTTTCTCCAGCCACTCATCGGCACCTGCGCCTCGATCATCCATTCGATGCGCCTGCTCGAAAAGCAGAAGGCGCTCGCCGGCGAAGTGGAAGAGAGCGAACGGCTGCTGCGCGCGATGACGGACGCGGTAAGCGAATCGGCCATTCTCATGAAGCCGGACGGAACCGTGGAGGTCATCAACCAGTGCGGGGCGCGACGCCTTGGCCTTGCGCCTGAAGAAGCGGTAGGCAGATCGATATTCGACCTCGTCCCCCCCGCGATCGCCGCGTCGCGCCGCGTAATGCTCGAGGAAGTTCTTTCCAGCGGGCTTTCGGTTCAGTTCGAGGACGAAAGGAACGGCATGAGCCTGCTGCATTCCATCTACCCGGTGCGCGACGCCGGGGGCGAAATCCGGCACCTCGCCGTGTATGCCTACGACGTCACGGAGCGAAGGGATTTCGAAATCAAGCAGGCTTCCTCCGTTCGGGAAAAGGAGATGCTCATAAAGGAGATCCATCACAGGGTGAAGAATAATTTCCAGGTGATCACCAGCATGCTGAGCCTTCAGGGAGAGAGAATCCGCAATCGCGAGGTCCTGGACGAGTTCGGCGCGGCCAGCGAGCGCATACGGGCCATGGCACTGGTCCACGAACAACTGTATTACTCGGAGGACCTGTCGCGCATCGATTTCGGGACCTACCTGCACGTCCTCACCCAGGAAATCGCCTCGTATTACCGCGATCCCGCTCGCACCATCGAGATCGTGATCGAGTGCGATTCGGTCTACCTTTCGATCGACAAGGCGGTTCCCTGCGGCCTCATCGTGAACGAGCTCATTACGAACGCGGCCAAGCACGCTTTTCCCGCGGGAAGCTGCGCCGATTGTAAAATCGCGGTATCGTTCAGGGAGCGTGAAGACGGCATGCTCGAGCTCGGGATCGCCGACAACGGAAGCGGCCTTCCCGAACGCTATTCCGTGCACGAGGCGAAGTCCTTCGGGCTTACCCTGGTAACCGGGCTCGTCCAGCAGCTGGACGGAAAGCTCGAGGTCGAATCGGGCGCCGGCACCTCGTACTCGATCACGTTCCCCGGGAAGTCAAAGCCTTTCCGGAAAACCTGATGCGATGACGCGCCTCCTTTCACTAGCTTCCGGATGACGAAGGGTCGCGCCGCATCGGCATGCCGAACGGGGGAGCTTGTTCAGGGGAGGTGAGTTCCTGTAATAACGTCATTTCGGGCACGGGAGAAACCTGGTAAACATTGATACCGGACCGTGCTTCTCGTTTTAATAAACGGGATTTGGAAAGACAGGACCAGGTGACCCAAATTATTTCATCTCCACATCTCTTCAATCCCCTCATCCCCCTTTCCTTGAATCGGTGCCCCGAAAGCCAGCTAAAGTGCAGCGGAACAGGGAATGACGAGATAACGGTTTGACGGCGATAGAGGAGACAGAGGTTGATGCGAATGCAAGTGTTGGAATTTTCAGGAATTACGATGAGCGGGTGATGGGAATCGAACCCACGCTATCAGCTTGGAAGGCTGAAATTCTACCACTGAATTACACCCGCGCGGTGTTTCTCCACTACCAATTTGCCAAAACGGGGCATGCGTCAAGCAAAAAAACAAGCCCTAGAATCGTATCGTGTATGCGGTGCCCCCGTCCCTGGAAATTTCCATGCGGCCCCCCAACTGGCGGGTGAGGGCGCCGATTAGCTTGAGCCCCAGCGTGCCCGGCCTGCTGAAATCAGTATCCATGGGTAGGCCTACGCCGTCATCGGCCACGCGGAGTATCCTGGAGCCTCCCTCCATGACAAGGCTCACGGAAATCGCCCCCGCGCGGTCTGAGGGGAACGCGTACTTGAAGGCATTCGAGAGCAGCTCGTTGATGAGGAGGCCGCACGGAACCGCCTCCTCGATGTTGAGCCTGATGGCGCCCACGTCCATCCGCGACTGCACGCGCTCGGAGATGCCCGCGTGGCACTGGAACATGTGGAAGAGGAGGTCGCGGACGTACTCCCGCATGTCGATCTCCGAGAAGTTTTCGGACCGGTAGAGCTTCTCGTGCACCAGCGCCATGCTGCGCACGCTGTTCTCGATGTCCATGACGAGCTCCCGGTCGCGTTCGTTGCTTATGTGCGACGTCTGCAGTCCCAGCAGGCTCACGATCACCTGCATGTTGTTCTTCACGCGGTGGTGAACCTCTTTCAGGAGGATCACCTTTTCGCCGAGCGCCGATTCCATCCTTTCTTCGGCGCGCTTTCTCTCGGTGATGTCAATTATCGAAGCAATGCTTTTCCCTGCATCCGGCAGCATCGCGATGGTGAACAGCGCATGACGAGGTTCGCCGGATTTCGTCCTGTATCGAAATTCGTAACTTGGCAGAGCGAGCCCGGGCGACCTGTGTCTCGTGAGATGCTGGTCAACCATGAACGAGAGATCATCCGGGTGAATCAACTCCATCCATTTGAAGGAGCCTAGCACTTCTTCGCGGGAATACCCCGTGCGGCGTACAAATTCGTTGTTCACCATGCTTATGCTCATGTCGGGCTCTATCAGGATCATAGAGGTGCCGGTGTTCTCGAAAATGGTGCGGTAGCGCGCTTCACTCTCCCTCAGCGCCGCGTCGGCGCGCAGCCGCAACAGCGCGTTGCCTATCTGCAGGGCCATCATTTCAAGCGAGATGCCGGTGCCGGGCGGAATTGAGTCGTGACTGTGCGACGCGAGTTTCAGCATCGCAATCAAATCGCCCCGGTGCATGATTGGAATGATGGCCAGTGAACGCAGCTGTTCCTTCGCAATGACTTCATCGGTCATCAAATCGATGTCACCGGAAGCCCCATGGTATGTCATTCCCGTCATGGCCATGCGGACGTTCGGGGAATCCGGCGGATAATGAGAAATATGCGCCGCGAATTCAGGCGATAATCCCCGGTGCGCATGCAGGACGAGCGCGCCGCTCGCCGGATCGGCAAGGTAAATGCCGCCGCAGTCAATGCCCCTGAAACGAAGGGCGGCCTCGAGTATGTAATCCATTCCATGCTGCAGGTCGGTGTTCGAATTGAGCGAAAGACTGAGGTCGTAGAGCGTTTTCATGGCAGCTTCCGCATGTTTTCGCTCCGTTATATCTATGGCGGTTAGCGCCCAGTCGCCTCCGGGTTCCCCGGCATTGGTGGTCGTACCGTTGAGCAGCACGTCAATCGCCGTTCCGTCCTTCCGACGCCAGGTGGATTCCACGCTCCAGGACATCGACTGCGTGTCGTCCCTGTAGAGGGCTTGTCCCGCGCGTTCGTATTCAGAGGAATCGAAATAGAAGATTCTCGTGGGGGTTCCAATGAGCTCTTCCTCGGAATACCCGGTTAACCTGCACAGGCCCTGGTTAACCTTGCTTATGACGCGCCCCCGCGCCAGAGCTATTCCCAGCGGCGCGGCGGCGAATATTCCGTGGAGGAATGCCTCGCTGCGCTTCAGCGCATCCTCGGCCTGCCGGCGCGCCGTGATGTTCCGGGAGGAGGTTATGACAGACTTCACGTTTCCCCGGGCGTCGTATTCCGGCATGAGGACCCAATCTATATAACTGCCGTTGGGGAGCTTGAACTCGACCCTTTGCATGGCCCCCGCCGCAAATACCGCGTGAATGGCATTTTCCGCGAGCGCGCAGATATCCGGCGGAAAGCCCAGTTCCTCGTGGGTTCGTCCAATGAATTTTTCCGCCGGGATCCCGGTCTCGCCCTCCACCGCCGGGCTCGCGTAAAGGTGCCGGCCCTCCCGGTCAAAGCGCATGATCACGTCGATCGAGTTCTCGGTGAGCGTCCTGAATGTCTCCGCCTGCTCCCTTGCCCGCGCCTCGGCCAGCCGGGTCTCGGTAACGTCCTGGACGCTCCCTATGCCCCAGAGCGGGCGGCCTTCCGGGTCGGTGAATATCCGCGCGACGTCCCTCGCGTATCGTATCCGGCCGTCTTTATGAAAAAACCGGTATTCCAGCACGCATTTTCCGCCCCCCTGCGCGAAGAGCGCCTCGAGCTCGGCACGGGTGCGCCGCTTGTCCTCGGGGTGCAGCATTTTCGAGACTTCTTCGGAGCTCAGCCTGTGGATTTCGGCGGGGGTGTATCCCGTAATCGTGGTGATTGCCGGGCTGATGTACTCGTAGATGTCGAGCCGGTAGTTGCGCTTGTAGAGGGCGATGGGAGTGTTGTCGAGGATTTCCCTTAACAGCTCCCCGCTGTCTCCCGGTGTTTGCGTGCCCTCCGTCCGTGCTGGATTTTGGCGAACCACGCCTTGCAGACTGCAATCGGGGCCCATCCGTGCGGCGATTTCAACGGGGACCGTCATGCCGTCCGGGCGGATAAGGCTGCATGCAAGGGTCCGCGCTTCGCCGCGGCTTAATCCCATGAAAGGGACCGTCGCCCCGTCGCCGGTCGCGGTATCGAAAAAGGCCGCCATATCCCCGCCGATTATCTCATCCCTGGCGCGGCCGAGCAGTTGACAGAAGGCCGGATTGACATAGATGATGCGAGCATTGGCTTCCGCAATGAATATGCCGTCCGTTACTTGTTCCAAAATGTACTGGTCGTTCAGATCCTGGTTCATCCCTTCACAACCCCGAATGGGAGGGTATAGTGATAGTATACCACGGGTACCGCGCCCCGACAGATTTTGAAGTACTTAAACAAATTCGAAAATTTGAGAATAAATATCAAATGCACACAGTATTTAGTGCCATATGGGTGTTTTTTTCTTGACAGTTATGTCTCATTGTGTTTGTCTGTGGGGAAAAGTGGGGATTTGTGTAGAATAGTGTTGAGTAGTGGCCGTAGTGGAGGGTTTTTCGTATGTTCATGGGTGAATACCGCCCATCCATAGATGAAAAAGGGCGCATAGCGATACCGGTCAGGCTCCGGAAGGCGTTCGGAGAGGAGCGGCTTATCGACACCCTCATACTCACCCACGGATTCGACAAGTGCATCATGGCGTTCAGGGAGGCGGACTGGCGGGAATTCGTCGAGGGGAAGCTGGTTCCCCTTTCCCAGGCGGACCCGCGCAACAGGATGCGCCTTCGCTTCCTCATGGGAGGCGCCGCGGAATGCGAGCTGGACAAGCAGGGAAGGATCATCATTCCCCAGCATTTGAAGGAATATGCCGAGATAGGCGAAGACGTGACGATCCTGGGGCTCTATAACAGGATCGAGATCTGGGCGAGCGCCATGTACGCGCGCTACCGGCCCGACGGCGAATCCATGAACGCGTTCGCCGGGGAGCTTGGATTCTGATGGAACCGGACGGTAATGAGACATAACGAGGAGTCATCCCCCGGCCCCTGGGTGCACCGGCCCGTGATGCTTCGCGAGGTGCTGGAGTACGCGGGGGGAGCCTCCGGCGGCGACGTGATCGTCGACTGCACGGTGGGCGAGGGAGGTCACTCCGAGACGCTCCTTGAAAACTTTACAGGCTGTACGCTGACGGGATTCGAGCGCGATGCCGCCATCCTTGAAAAGGCGCGAGGAAGGCTCGCGCGCTTTCCCGGCGCGACCCTGATCAACGACAACTTCGCGCACATCGCCCGTCACCTCGAAGGCGCGCGCGGGAGAATACGGCTCTTCCTGTACGATTTCGGGATCTCGTCGTATCATTTCGACGCGAGCGGGCGGGGATTCAGCTTCCGGGACGACGAGCCGCTCGACATGAGGCTGGACGAGTCCTGCGCGCGCGATGCGGCGGAACTGGTGAATACTCTCCCGGAAAAGGAGTTGACAGATATCTTCCAGGTGTATGGTGAGGAACGCTGGGCGAGGCGCATCGCCGGGCGGATCGCCAGAGAGCGGGCCATCAAGACCATACGGACGAGCGGCGAGCTCGCACAGATCGTCCTGGGCGCCATCCCGGCGCGCTACCGGGTAAGGAACATTCACCCGGCCACCCGGGTTTTTCAGGCGCTCAGGATCGTCGTGAACGACGAGCTTGCCGCGATAAGCGCCACGCTGGGAGAGGCCGCGGACCTGCTCGCGCCGGGGGGGCGAATAATCGCGATTTCATTCCACTCGCTGGAAGACCGCATCGTGAAGACCGGGTTCCGGAGAATGGCGCGCGGGTGTACCTGCGGCCAGGAGCCGCCGCGCTGCCTCTGCATGGGGAGCCCCTTGGTTAAAATCCTCACGAAGAGGCCCCAGGTGCCGGGGGAAGAGGAAACGGCGGAGAACAGGCGCGCACGAAGCGCGAAAATGCGGGTGTGCGAAAAATTGCCGGCGGCGGGAGCGGTGTCGATGTAGGGGACGGAAGATTCCGTCCCATTGGACGCATCCGTTCCATCGGATGCGTCCAACAGGGAGAATAAAATGCGTTTCATAGGAATAGTCATCTCGGTGATAATATTCGTGGTGCTCTACGTGTGGCAGAACATAGAGGTCATGAAGATGAAGATGGAATACCGCAGGGGCGTGCGGATCGAAAAGCAGCTTGTAAAGGAAAACGACCGGCTTCGCGGCGATATAGAGCGCATGCGGAGAATGGACCGGATAGAGAAATACGCGCAGGGAGCGGGGCTCAGGTACCTGGGACCGCAGGACTTCGACGTGATAAACATGAAGCAGAAGGGAAAATGACAGGGGAAAAGCATACCGCACCCATGGACCTTGACGGGCTCGTCGCGCGCTGCGGCGGCCTGGTCGCACGGGCCGGTTCCGGTTCGGCAATGAAGGTTTCTTCCATAGAGTACACCTCGGCCGGCGTGAAGCCCGGCTCGCTCTTCGTCGCCGTCGAGGGATTCACGAGCGACGGGCACGGCTACGTGGGTGACGCGCTCGACCGGGGAGCGTCCGCGGTGCTGGTCGCGGCCTCGCGCGCCGGGGAGTTTTCGTCCGTGAGCGCGCGCGGGGCGGCGCTCCTGGTCGCGGACAATACGCGCGCGGGGCTCTCCCGCCTGGCGGCGGCCTTCCTTGGATTTCCCGCGCGAAACCTCACGGTCGTAGGCATCACCGGCACCAACGGGAAGACCTCCATCACCTACATGCTCGAGTCGATCTTCCGCGAAGCGGGACGCGTCACCGGGGTCATAGGCACCGTTGATTACCGGTGGAGCGGGAATTCAGTCGCCGCTCCCAACACAACCCCCGAATCGAAGGACCTCCAGGAGCTCATGTGCGCGATGGCCGACGACGGCGTGGACACGTGCATCATGGAGGTCTCCTCGCACGCGCTCAAGCTCAACCGCGCCGACGACATCGAACCCGACGCCGCCGTCTTCACGAACCTCACGCGCGACCACATGGACTTCCATCCCGACTTCGAGGACTATTTCGAATCCAAGAGGCGCCTCTTCTCGCTGGTGGACGCGTGCGCAAAGCCGGAGAAGGCGGGCATCGTGAACGCCGACGACGCGTACGGCGCGCGCATCCTCGACGGCAGGGGCGCCTGGTCCTACCCGGTGTATTCCCTGTCCGCGAAGAACGACGCGGACTACGCGGCGGACCCCGCGAGCGTTGTGAGCACCATCGACGGCGTGGGCTACACGCTCGCGCGCCCCGTGAAGGGGACGCGCGTGGAGCTGCGCGTGCCGGGCGCGTTCCAGGTGTACAACTCGCTCGCCGCGCTGGCCGTCGCGCACGCGCTTTCGGTTCCCATGGATGCGATACTGCGCGGTCTTGCCGCGATCGGCTCCATTCCCGGGAGGTTCGACTGCGTGCGCTCGGGGCTGGGATTCAGCGCGATCGTGGATTACGCGCACACGAGCGACGCGCTGGAAAAGCTCCTCGAGTCGGCGCGCGCGCTCTCTCCCGCGCGGCTCATCACGATCTTCGGATGCGGCGGGAACCGGGACAGGACCAAGCGCCCGCTCATGGGCGAAATCGCGGCGAGACTGTCCGACTGGGTCATCGTCACGAGCGACAATCCCCGCAAGGAGGAGCCGGGCGCGATCATAAACGACATACTCGCCGGCATGAGCGGGAAAAATTTCGAGGTGGAGCCCGACAGGGAAAAGGCGATCCGCCGCGCCGTGTACATGGCCGGCAGCGGGGACCTCGTCGTTATTGCCGGAAAGGGGCACGAGGACTACCAGATAGTGGGCACGCAGAAGCGTCACTTCGACGATCGCGAAACGGCGCGCGCGTTCATCCGCGAGAGGGAGGCGGGATGAGGGCGGCATTCACGGCGACCGCGGGCAGGATCGCAGAGATGTGCGGCGGGACGCTGATTTGCGGCGATCCCGACGCGCGCGTAACCGGCGTCACCACGGACTCGCGCGAGGCAGCGGCGGGCGACCTCTTCGTTCCCATCAGGGGCGAGCGCTTTGACGGCCATGATTTCATCGGCCCCCTCGCCGCCTCCGGCGCCGTGAAGGCCTTCCTCACCATGAGGGACGGCGACGAAAAGCCGGCGGAAGGGCATTCCTGCGCGTGCATCCGCTGCGACGACACGCTCGCGGCGCTGGGAAGGCTGGCCGCCTCGCACCGCATTTCCCTGAAGCCCCGGGTCGTGGGTATCACCGGCACGAACGGGAAGACGACGACGAAGGAAATGCTCTGGGCGATCCTGGACGAAAACGGCAACTGCCTGCGCAGCGAAAAAAACTACAACAACGAGATCGGCGTGCCGTGCACCCTTCTGGGGCTTTCCGCCGCGCACCGGTACGCCGTAATAGAGATGGGGATGAACCACGCGGGCGAAATCGACCGCCTCGCGCGGATCGCGTTGCCCGACATCGCCGTGATCACCAACGTGGGCGAGGGCCATCTTGAATTCCTGGGCAGCGTCGAAAACGTGGGAAAGGCGAAGGCCGAGATCATGAACGGGATGAGGCCGGGCGCGCGCGTCTTCATCAATACCGATTCCGCGGAGTTCGAGGCGCTGCACGCGCGTTCTCTCGAGCAGAGCCTCCGCCCCTCGGGGTTTGGCCTGGATGCGCGCGCGGAGCTTCACCCGGACTCGTACGCGCTTACGGCCGACGAGATCCGGATGACGGTGCGCGGCCAGGACTACACCATACCGCTCTACGGCGTGCACAACGTCTACAACGCGCTCGCCGCTCTCGCGGTCGCCTTCGAGCTGGGCGTCCCCGCGGAGAAGGCGCGCGCGTCGCTCGCGTCGTTCCGCAATGTTGACATGCGCGGACAGGTCGTGCGGCGCGGCTACACGGTCATAAACGACACCTACAATTCGAACCCGCTCTCCACGCGATACGCGCTCATGTCGGCCCGCGAGATCTTTCCGCGCGCGCGCAAGGTGGCCGTGCTCTCCGACATGAAGGAGCTGGGCGCCGAGGCGCCGCGGTTCCACCGCGAGACGGGCGCCGCGGTCGCAGCCCAGGGCTTCCAGGAGCTGTGCACCTGGGGGGAGCTTGCAGGGGAGATCGCCCGGGGCGCGCGCGACGCGGGAATGAACGGCGGCGCCGTGCGGCATTTCGATTCGAAGGACGAGCTCGCGGAATTTCTCGCCCGCACGCTCAAGGAAGGCGACGTGGTGCTCGTGAAGGGATCGCGCTCGATGAAAATGGAAGAGGTCGTGGAGCGGCTGCTCCGCTAAGAGGGAGGATATGATTTACTACCTGCTGGTGCCGTTAAAGGAATACCTTTCGTACCTGAGACTCTTCAAGTACATTACCTTCCGTTCGGCCCTCGCGGCGCTCACGGCGCTCGTGATAGTGCTCATCTTTGGAAAGATCATCATCCGCTGGCTGCAGCGCCTCAAGTTTGGCGAGCAGATCCGGGACCTGGGCCCCGAGAGCCACAAGGCCAAGGCGGGCACGCCCACCATGGGCGGCATCATCATCCTGGGCGCGGTGATCGCGTCGATCTTGCTCTGGGGGAACTTCAGCAATCATTACCTGGTCATTTTAATCGTCGCGACGGTGCTCCTGGGCGCGCTCGGCTTCGCCGACGACTACATAAAGTCCATTCTTAAAAACAAGGACGGCGTGCCCGCGAAGATGAAGCTCCTGGTCCAGTTCCTGGTGGCGCTGGGCGCGGCCGGCGCCGTCTACCTGTTCCCGTCCGCGAAGGAGCACGTGACCGACCTCTTCGTGCCCTTCGTGAACGAGTCCCTCCTGGACATGGGGCTCGTATGGGTGCTCTTCGCGATGATCGTCATCACGGGCTTCTCGAACGCGGTGAACCTCACCGACGGGCTGGACGGGCTGGCCATCGGCAACATGGCGATCGTGACCGTGGTGCTGGCGATCATGTGCTACCTGTCGGGCCACAAGCTGATCGCGGGCTACCTGCGCATCCCCTACATCCCGGACAGCGCCGAGCTCACGGTGTTCCTCTCCGCGCTCATAGGCGCGTCGCTGGGCTTCCTGTGGTTCAACTCGAACCCGGCGACGGTGTTCATGGGCGACACGGGGGCGCTTGCCCTGGGCGGCGTGGTGGGGATAGTCGCGATCATGATCAAGAAGGAGTTTTTCCTGGTGATCGTGGGCGGCGTCTTCGTGATCGAGGCGCTGTCGGTGATCATACAGGTCGCGTCGTTCAAGCTCACGGGGAAGCGCGTCTTCAAGATGGCGCCCATCCACCACCACTTCGAGCTTTCGGGCCTGCCCGAGCAGAAGGTGGTGGTGCGCATGTGGGTGCTGGGGATAGTGCTCGCGATCCTGGGACTGAGCTCGTTGAAGATATTGTGACCCCGCACCCGAAGGCGCGCTTGCGCAAGCGCGCCTTCGGGCACGGGGCGATGTGAACGAAAGATGATCGGAACCATTGAAAATAAATCGGTGCTGGTGGTGGGCCTGGGTTACAGGACGGGCCTGGCCGCGGCGAATTTCCTTGCAGCGCGCGGCTGCCGCGTCGCCGTGAGCGATGTGAAGAGCGAACAGGACCTGGCGCCCGTCATCGCGAAGCTCGCGAAGGGAGTGCGCGTGTTCGCCGGGAACCAGGACCCCTCGATCTTCGACGCGGGTTTTGAACTCGTGGTGCTTTCGCCCGGCGTGCCGCAGACAATCCCGCTCATCGCCGCCGCGCGCGGGCGCGGCATTCCCGTGATCGCCGAGATTGAGCTCGCGTACCGCTTCATGAAGGGTAAGATAATCGCGATCACCGGCACCGACGGGAAGTCCACGACGACGACCCTCACCGGACACGTGCTCGCACAGATGGGCGTGCACAGCATCGTGGGCGGGAACATCGGCGTCCCGCTCGTTTCGCTCGTGGGCGACACGCGCGAGGACAGCGTGAGCGTGGTCGAGCTTTCGTCCTTCCAGCTCGAGACCGTGGACGAGTTCCGGCCGGACGTGGCGGCGCTCCTGAACCTCAC
>CALMJO010000043.1 GCA_937864375.1 uncultured Spirochaetota bacterium | reverse complement strand
ATACTAAAGTCTTCGACTGAAGTCGAGGGTTTTACTCCCCGTATGAGACAATAAGATCGTTGTCGATACCGGCGTGATCGTGTCCGCGATCGCGTGAAGAGGCATGACGGCAGCCGCTGTTAAGAAATTACCATGGCGCTTCACCCTCCCCCGGTCAATCCTGGCGTGCACGGATACACTAGTGGCCCGCGCAAATAAGCCATCCTGGCTTGCGCGGGCAGGCGTACATCGTGTACGCACCCGCGGCGCCACAGTCGCTCTCGGACATCCGTGTCCTCCGCGGCTTTGGTACCTCCTTTACGTCAGATGGCAAGGAGCGGCCGTCGAGGGAGGGGAGCGAGTAATTCCAGCAGCCTGCCTTTCGGTACTCATGTCATCCTTCGACTGCCCTTTCCTGAGCCGCGTCGAAGGGCTCAGGGGGCGACTGATCGGTAATCGCATGATACTGGAATTTCCGTTGCTCAGCATAGGTCGTGAGTACAACGAGTATAGGGATTCGGTAACTCCACTGAAAGCGGAACTCGCAGTTACGTGAACGGGAAAGAAGCCACTTGATGGCCGCCCTTTCGGCGGCAAACCTTGTTCGCTCTAATGACCGAGGCGAGTCCGGCGGTAGCCGGCGAGCGCGAGTTTGAGCGACAGCCCCTCCGGCGCTTGAGGAGCGCGGAGAGTGGGAGCCACGAGGGAGAGAGGCCGCGAAGGCCTTTCTCCCTCGTGAGCATCCCCTGCCCAGGGGCGATGACGACGGCCGCAAGACATTCCTTGCCGTTCAGCATCCCCGGCCAGGGGGCAATGAAACCCGCCTTGCGGCATCCCCGCCTTCAGGCACCCCCAATAAAATAAGTTTGCAGCCTCCCCCATTTCACCGTACAATAGATGCAGACACCACTATGGAAACACCGCACACATACGGCTCGCTCCCGGCGGGAGGGCTGTTCATCACCAGGATCGCGCTCGCGCTCCTGCTCGCCGTCACGGTCCTGTCCGCAGCCCCCGCGGAGGCGGCCGACGCGCGTCCCCTGGTCGTGGGCATAGACCGCGACTACGCGCCCTTCGCCTTCGTAGACTCCCAGGGCCACCCGGCCGGGTACGACGTCGACCTGATGCTCCTCATCGGGAAAAAAATAGGATGCGAGATCGAGTTTCGCCCCGCCGACTGGACGACCGTGGTAGCCATGCTCGAGCGCGGGGAAACCGACCTCGTCACGGGCATGCTCTACACGGAAACCCGCAGCCGCGTCTTCGATTTCAGCCTGCCCTTCAACATCGACACCGTCGTCATATTCGTGCGCAAGGGCTCGTCCGTCCGCGATTACCGCGACCTTGACGGGAAGAACATCGCGATGCTCAGGGGCGACGCGCTGGTCGAATCGTTCATAAAAACGAACGGTCTAAAGGTACACCTCGATTACTTCCCCACGCACCCCGACGCGCTCAGGGCGCTCAACGAGGGCCGGCACGATCTTTCCATCGCCCCCTACCAGGTGGGGATGGAAGCCATCCGCATCCACGGCCTCGCGAACCTCACGGACACGGGCCCGGTGATCAATTCGATGCCCTACCGCATAGGCGCGCGGAAGGGCCGGGCGGAGCTCATCGCGCGCATCGACGAGGCCATCGGGGAGATACTATCGTCAATCGAAAACGCGCGCCTTAAAAGCAAGTGGTTCCGCCACCGGCGCGAGGAATTCACCTGGCAGACCATTCTCAGGTACATGCTTCCCATCATGCTCCCGGTCGTTTTCCTCATGCTCTTCACCTGGGTCTACTTTTTGAGAAAAACCGTGCGCAGCCAGACGGCGGAGATCATGAAATACCACGACCGGCTCGTCTACCAGGCGACCATCGATTCGCTCACCGGCATCTTCAACCGGCGGCACTGGTTCGCCGGCTCGGAAAAGGAATTCGCCAAGGCGCTCAGGAAGGGCACTCCCCTCACCGTGCTCATGATCGACATCGACGACTTCAAGAGCGTGAACGACAGCCTGGGCCACGCCGCGGGCGACGCGGTCCTCCAGCGGATCGCGTCGGTGGTCCCCACCTGCCTCAGGAGCTACGACCTCCTGGGACGCTACGGCGGCGAGGAGTTCGTGGCGCTCCTGCCGGACACCTCGCTGGACCAGGGATGCCGCATCGCCGAGCGAATCCGCACCTCCGTCGCGGAAGATGAGATCGACACGGGGGGACGCGAGGTGCGGTGCACCGTGAGCGTGGGAGTCGCGGAGATGGCCTCGCTGGACGATTCCCTTTACTCCCTCATCAAGAGGGCCGACGCCGCCCTCTACGAGGCCAAGCGGCAGGGAAAGAACAGGATCTGCCGGAGCGCGGACTGAGTGCCGGGACACTCCGTTTTTTTTGTTTACAGAATGGCGTTTCCCTACAATAATCGATCTCCTGTTCATAATTCGCACGCGCTTTCCGGCGCACCGGCGCCGGGCGCCCAACTCGCAGCGTGCACACGAGACACTACAAGGAGCTTGACGATGGCATACAAGATAGCCCTCTACCCGGGTGACGGCGTGGGCCCGGAGGTGGTCGCCGAGGCACGGAAGATACTGGACGCCCTGGGCCTTCCCCTTGAGTACCGCGCGCTCGACTGGAACACGACGCTGTACGCGAAGACGGGTGCGTGCGCGCCCGCCGACTACCTGGAGCAGATGCGTCCCTTCGACGCGATCCTCCTGGGCGCGCTCGGAGACGCGAAGAACGCGCCCGACCACGTCTCGATCGAGCCGCTCCTGGGTATGCGCAAGGGCTTTGACCAGTACGTGAACATACGGCCGGCGCTTCTCTACGAGGGCGTCGACTGTCCCATCAGGAACGTCAAGCCCTATGACATCGACATGGTCGTCATCCGCGAGAACACCGAGGGCGAGTACACGACGATGGGCGGCAGGCACTATGCGGGCACGCCCCACGAGGCTGCCATGCAGGTCAGCTATTTCACCCGCATGGGAACCGAGCGCATCCTCCGCTACGCCTTCGAGACCGCGCGCACCCGTAAGCGCAAGCACGTCACGAGCATCACCAAGTCCAACGCGCTTAAGTACGCGATGGTGTTCTGGGACGGCCTCACCGAAGAGGTCGCGAAGGACTATCCCGACGTGAGCCTAAGCCACATGCTCGTGGACGCCGCCGCGATGAACTTCGTGCGCACGCCGCAGTCCTTTGACGTGGTCGTCGCCTCCAACCTCTTTGGCGACATCCTCACGGACATCGCGGCGATCGTCATCGGGGGCATGGGCTTCGCGGGGAGCGCGAACATCAATCCCACGCGGGAGTTCCCCTCCATGTTCGAACCCGTCCACGGGAGCGCGCCCGACATAGCCGGGAGCGGGAAGGCGAATCCCATCGCGGCGGTCCTCTCCGCGGCGATGATGATGGAGTTCCTGGGCGAGCCGGGGGCCGCCGGGAAGATCAGGAAGGCCGTCCAGCTGCACCTTGCGGAAGGTAAGGTGAGGACGCCGGACCGCGGCGGAAAAAATACGACGAGCGAGGTAGGCGATGACATCCGCGGAAAACTTGAAAAAGCCTGAGTTCGATTACTCCGGGTACACCGTACCCGGCACGCGCGTGGAGGAATACTTCGTGTCCGTGTCCGACGGGGTGAAGCTTCGCATCATCGATTTCATCCCCAAAAAGGACGCGCCAGGGAAACCCGTCGTGCTCTTCGTCGCGGGATGGATCTCCCACATCGCCGGGTGGAAGGGGGTGCTGCGCGAGCTCACCCCGCACTTTCGTACGGTCTACATGGAAACACGCGAAAAGCGCTCCTCGCAGGTCCCCAGCCTCAAGGTGAGCTTCTCCATGGAGCGCCTGGCGCTCGACATCAACGAAGTCGTCGCCGCCGCGATTCCCGCGCGCCGCTCCTTCGTTATTTCCGGGAGCTCCTTTGGCGCGACCGCGATCTTCGAGTACCTGGCGCTGGGAGCGCGCGAACCGCTATGCTCGGTCCTCATTGGACCCATCGCCCAGTTCAACTTCCCCAGGTTCCTGGGGACCGTGGTGCCCGCGTTCCCGCCGTCGCTTTACCTCGTCGCGAAACCCATCATCAAGTGGTACCTTCGCACCTTCAGGCTGAACGTGAAGGCCGACGAGGAGCAGGCGCGCAAGTACGACGCCACCCTGGACGCCGCCGATCCCTACAAGCTCAAGAAGAGCGCGCTCGTGGTAAGAGGATACCATGTGTGGGACAAGCTGCCCCGGATCGCATCGCCCGTGCTCATCATAGGCGCGACGCACGACACCCTGCACGAAACGGAGCAGCACGAACGCATCATGCAGCTGCTCAAGCGCAGGGAGTACCGGGAGCTCGCCAGCAACAAGGAGACGCACAGCGAGAAGGCCGGCGCGCTCATCGCGCAATACCTCGAAAAGAAGGAATACCGGAGGCTCTGACCCCTGTTTTAAGTGCTTGATCTTTTACCCCTCGGTCCGTACTTTTAACACGGGAGCCGCAAATTACCGGAGGGGTGGCCAGCACTATGTCACTGTGCAGGGTGGAGGTGGCAAGCATCTATCTCGATGAAGGCAGCGGCTCGCCCATCGTGGTCCTTCAAGATACCGGGTCCGACAACATCCTCCCCATCCTCATCGCCCCCCTCGAGGCGAGCCTCATCGCCATAGAGATCGAGGGCAAGCGCCCCGCGCGGCCTCTCACCCACGACCTGATCGCACACATATTGAAAGAGCTCTCATGGACGGTTGAATCCGTGGTGATAGACGATTTAAAGAACAACATTTTTTTCGCCAAGCTCATTCTCGTCTCGGGCGAGAGCCGCCTGGAGATCGACTGCCGTCCCAGCGACTCGATCGCGATAGCGCTCAGGACGCGTTCACCCATCTTCGTGCGCAAGAAGGTCTTCGCCCTAGCGATGGGGATCGAAAAGGCGGCGAAGAAGATGGACGAGGAGACCCTCAGGGAGATGCTCGAGGACCTTGAAATAGACGACGCGGGCGGCAAGATCATGTAGCCTGCGCCCGCGAACCCCGGCGCGCACCCGTACGTGCCGCCGTCCAGACTGTGCCGGAGGACCCTATGCCCCTACATGCCGACACCCACAGCTCCGCCATGACGCTGAACGAGATCATTCGCGAGCTCACGGAGATCGAAACCAGGCTCGCGTCCCTCATCGACACCACCATGTGGATCAGCGACCCGCACGGCGCCGGCGACCGGTTCGTGTCCATCCTCAAGGGACGCTTTGGACTCGTCTGGCGCATCTGCGCCGAGGCCCTTCCCAAGACGTTTTCGAACGAGAAGATCGAGTACCTGGGGCGCATCATCCGCAAGGAAAAGTATTTTGAATCAGACATCTTCTCCCTTGAGCGCCAGGACGTCATCTCGGCGCTGGTGAGGATAATCCAGTACCGCGTGCAGAGCATCAGGGATTTCGACATGGTCCGCGTCAACCTCAATCGCCACCTTCGCCAGACGCTGGAAAACCTCATCCTGGGCTACCCCGCCCCGAACATAATATACGAGCATGACACCATCGCCGACAAGGTGATCAGCTCCCTTTGCAAGATCGTGAAGCAGGTGATCCTGGGCAACCTCATCGTCCTGGGCGACATCTTTGACCGCGGCGACGAGCCCGACAAGATCGTGCGCATATTGAACAGCCCCGAGATACGCCCCTTCGTGCGCCTGGTGTGGGGGAACCACGACATCCTCTGGATGGGCGCGGCCGCGGGAAACCGCTCCATGATCGCCGAAGCGCTGCGCATCAGCGTGCGCTACGACAACCTGGACTTCCTGCGCCGCCTGGGGATCGACATCTCGCGCCTCGCCGCGTTCGCGGAAAAGCTCTACCCGGGCCCCATCACGGGATCGTTCAAGGCGAAGAAGGACATCTCGCGCCGCATGGAAAAGACGCTCGCGCTCATCCAGTTCAAGCTCGAGGAGGAAACCATTCGCGCCCACCCGGAGCTCGCCATGGAATCCAGGCTCATGCTCGGGCGCCTTGCCGCCGTTCTCAGGTCCGGCGACACCTCCGGCCTCACCGACACGCACTTCCCCACCATTGACCTGGACAATCCCACCGCGCTCTCCGCGGAGGAGGCGGACGTCATCAACGACCTCGCGGAGCAGTTCACCCGCTCCGAGCGGCTCAGGTATCTCATGCGCTTTTTCTTCGACATGGGCACCATGTACCACATCAACAACTACATCCTGAACGTCCACGCGCTCATTCCCAGCACCGCCGACGGCCGGTTCGTGGAATTCCTGGGACGCAAGGGAAAGGCGCTGTGCGATTTCGTGCAGTCCGTGGTGAAGAACGTGGGGAGGAACTACTTCGAGGGCGCCCCCCAGGACGACGACGAGCTGGCCATCATGTTCTACCTGTGGTGCGGGCCCAGGTCGCCCTTCTTCGGCAAGGACGCGATGAAGACCTTCGAGCGCTATTTCTTCAGCGACAAGGCAACGCATAAGGAACGGCTCCTCTACTGGGGCGAGAATTTAAAAAAGCCCGGATTCGTCGACATGCTGCTCGCGGAGTTCGGCGTGCGGCGCATCGTGTACGGGCATACGCCCGTGGACATCCTCAAGGGCGAGAAGATCGCCTCTCCCGACGGGCGCGCCATCAACATCGACGGCGGCTTTTCCCAGTCGTACCTTAACCGGGGACACGCGCTCATCCACACGCCGTACTCGCTGTACGCAATCATCCTTCCCACGCCCGAGGAGATCCGAGAGGCGCGCCAGCGCAGGGAGCCCGCGAAGCTCATGATCGAAACCATCGACACCTTCGAAAATCCCCTGCGCGTCAGGGACACCTACGGCGGCAGGCTTCTCATGCAGCGCCGCAACGAGCTCTTCGACATGCTCGAAAAGGCGCGCGGCGCTCTTCAAGAGGGCGATTGACGGAAAGCGGCGCAATAAAAATAAATTTGACTTTCCGGGATTTTTGCATTACTATTCTTAGATACTCAGGAGGCCACACGTCCCTGTGTAGAATGTTTGAAAAATCCAATTGGAGGCCTTTAAGTATGAAGATTGTACGGTATGCGGCTCTTATACTGGCCCTGGCGGCGTTCGTGCCGGCCACGAGCTATGCGATCGTGGACGCAGGTCTTTATGGCGGTTACTCGTTCTCGGGAAAGGTTGACGCGAGTTCCGTTGCCACCGGGAAGACCACTACGGGCTGGGAATACGGGGCTATCGCCCATTTGAATTTCGATTTCCTGGCAATCTTTAACGTTGGCATTGGCGCCTTTTACCAGAACGCCCCCCTGAAATTCGACTATGCCGGGGAAACCATTAAGATAGACAACGTAAACATCGGGCCCGACGTTTACCTGGAACTCGACCTTCCGGTTATTCCCATTCATCCCTTCGTCAGGGGCGGAGTATCCGCATACAACAAGACTTCGATCGATTTTCCTTCAAGCCTTCCCGCGAAGGATGTGACCGCGAAAAAGTATTTTGGCTCCTACTATTTCGGGTTGGGTGCAGCCCTCACGATTTTCCCGTTCATCCAGATCTTCGGCGAGTACATGTATAACTATGCCAACCAGGAGAAGGATGTCAGCCTCAAGACGAACGCGGTTCATGTTGGCGCGCGGCTCAACATCTGATTCAGACTGTCGTTTCTTCGGCATGGAAAAGGCGGCCCGCGAGGGTCGCCTTTTTATTTACGGGGTTCGATGATTCGGGGGGCCGAGCGGCTTACGGTGACGATCGTTACACGACGACGAAGGCGCGGAAGCGTTTCCGCGCCTTCGTTATTTTCATGATTTCGTGGTTTCGTTTCCGCGCCCTCAACCAAGCGCCTCGAGGCACTCCTTGATCCGCTCGTAGAGCTCCAGCCCCTTGTCCTTGTCGACGGCCGACACCTCGACGGTCTTTCCCCCTGCCGGCCCGTCCACGAGGATGCCCATCTCCCTGCACTTGTCCAGCGCGATCTGGTAGTTGGGCTGAGAGAGCGATTCTGAAAGGCCGATGTTCCCAAGGTGGTACATGCGTACGCCGTTTTTCCGGATGTCCGTCATGAGATCCTTGCGCGTAAGCTTGCGCACTTTCTGGTTGAGCACCGTGTGCAGCACCACAATGTAGGACTCGAACGCATCCTGGGCGAGCTTCGCGAAATACTTGAGCTCCTCGAGCTTCTCCTCGTTTACGATCATGGAGCCGTGCTCCTCTTTCACAAACGAGTTGCGGTAAAGGAAATCGAGCACGTAGGCGGGAAGCACGTAATCGCCCGGCAGGTCGCGCTCCGCGAAGATGAACTCGCGCGAAAAGAAGTCCTGCAGGGCGGCGAACTCCTCCTTCACCCTCGCCACGGAGCTGTCTCCCTTTTTGCGCGCTACGAGCAGGGCGACCGAAGAGAGGATGAGCGACATGAGATAGTGAATGATGCTGTTGCGGTAGAATACGATGCGTCCGCGGTTGTCCTCGCGCAGCACGTAGAACTCCTCCACCACCTCTTTCTTCCTGCCGCCGCCCATCTTGAGCTCTTCCACGATCTTGTCGTGCATGTACGAGCTGATCACGTAGTCGATGATCTCGTCCAGGTTGCCTTCCTCCTGGAGGGAGTCGGACATCCTGACCCCCGCGTGCAGGAGGAAGGCCCGGATGTTTTTGATCTGCTGCATGAGAATGGGCCGCGAGAAGCCGCGCACCGAAGAGAGGAGCATGGCGGTGGTCACCAGCGCGAAGGGAGTGACCACGGTGACCTCGTTGATCCGGCGCACCACGTCGTGGGCGATGATCGCGGGCATTTCCTCCCAGGGGACTGCCTTGTCTATGTACTCGCGTATGCTTATGGGCTTGTTGAAGGTGACGTACACCCGGCCGTACTTGCGCTGGAGGAGCTTCCTGCTCTCCAGCATTGCCACCGCCGATTCGCTTTCCTTCTCCTTGCCCTTGAGCTCCTTGGCGTAGCTCTGCTCCTCCAGGATGCGGTCGTAATTGATCGCGATGGGGACGAACATCATCTCCCGGTGGTAGCCCTCCTGAATCGCCTCGGTCAGGTAGCTCAGGAACCCCAGCTTGGGAAGCACCACCTTGCCCGTGCGCGTGCGCCCGCCCTCGATGAAGAACTCGATGCTGAATCCCTCCGACACGAGCGTCTTGACGTACTGCCTGAAGATGGTCGGGTAAAGCTTGAGTCCCCGGAACGAGCGCCTCAGGAAAAACGCCCCGGAGTGACGGAAGATGGTTCCCATGGGGAAGAACGACAGGTTCACACCGGCCGCGATGTGCGGAGGAAACATCTTGTTCATGTGCATCAGGTAGCTGATGATCAGGTAATCCATGTGGCTCTTGTGGCAGGGCATGAGCACCAGCGGTCCCTTCCCCGCCGCCTCCCTGAGCTCCCTGAACGCGTCCTGGTCGAACGAGATGCCGTCGTAGATGCGCCGGAGCACGTAATTGAGCGTCCGGGCGAAGAGGTAGATGTAGACGATGGAAAACGTGGCGGCGATCTCCGTGTAATACTTGTAGGCCTTTTTACGAACGACGCTTTCCGATTTCTTTTCCTCGGCCGAGACGCTCGCGATTTCATCGAGCACGTTCTTGTGGTAGAGCACGCGCTCCATCATGTCCTGGTGGCTCTTGATGACCGGTCCCAGTATGGTCCGCTTATTCCGGTGATAGACGTTGAGGAGCTTGTTCCTGAGCTCCAAAGCGATCTGGCGCGAGTCGCTCGACCTGGAGTTGGCGATCTCCTCCTTGAGGTTGAGCGGCGTGTCCAGCCGTACGAACGCGGGCGTCACGCTCTTGAAGACCGCGAACCACGCGGAGATTATCCCCTTGTCGCCCGTCGCGGAGGAGGTGATGATGTCGCGCGGATTAGTCCACGCAAGGCCCCGCGAGCTCGTCCGCTCGGGATTCATGTTCCAGAATATCATCTGCGGGATCACGTAGATGGGCTCATCCATCTTCTTCTGCACCTCGACGAGCTGCAGGAGGGAATCGTACTTGAACTGGGTATAGCGCTTCAGGAAGAACTTGCGGGACATGAGCGAAAGGAGAATGCTCTTGCCGCCGGAAAAAAGCTCCTGGACATAATTCGAATCAAACACATGCTCGTACTTGCGCCTGAGCACGAGCTGGTAAAATCCTTTCACGAGGCGTTTCCAGATGAAGGAGACCGTCTGCAGGAGAAAGGGGTTGTATTCGAGCGCAAACACCGGGGGACGGTAATTGTGCCGCCGGAGCAGGTTGTACAGGATCAACAGCGAAAAGTTCGAACTGTGAAATGACGCATAGACGGTGTTCCTGCCGCCTCCCGCGTATTCCTGGAGCGTCCCCAGGCTCTCCTTGTCGAAGTCGATGTTCCGGAAGATTACCCGCGTTATCCTGTCAACGATGGGATTGAGCCGTTCGTATATCTCTCCACCGTAGACAGTGGAGGTGATAATCCCCGTGTCGTTTTTACCCTTCATTAAGCCGCTCCCTTCCGTGTAGGTCTTGGATCGCGATCTAAGCAGCCTGGTTCGCAGCGTCGGCCGCCCGCCGGAGCCTCGGACGGCGTCACCATGCCTTATTTCCCCCTGATCCGCGATAATCGGTTTTGTTCCGTGCCTGCCTGGAATAATAGACGCGGAATCCTGTTCGTTTTTGATGTGCGCCTCAATTGAGCCAGTCGACGGGAAATTAGGCAAGTAATTTTCAGTTGGCCCATCTGCCTCATCCTGTTTATTTGAACTATACAAATCACTTTTTTTATACATCAAATCCCTCCCCTTTTCACATGTATATCTGCACCATGGGCATAGCACAATGGCAAGAATACGGAATGACCGGTCATTCCGTCAAGGATTAATATTTGCGATTATTACCCACAATAATCAGACACGGCGCATGCAACACGGTTACACCTGCCGCCGTCGGCCCTAAAAATCAGGTACGATGAGCTAAAAAATGATTGAAAAATACACGTGCAGGACCACATTGAGCACAAGTAATCGGGATGTAGCGCAGTCCGGTAGCGCGCTGCGTTCGGGACGCAGAAGCCGGGAGTTCAAATCTCCCCATCCCGACATGTAATCGTGTGTGATTTCTCTCCGGGAATCACAAGGTGAAGGCTCGTTCACTGCTGGAAAAATACATATAATTCCCAGGAAAACCGTCAGAAACTAACGTGCGCGGATCCGTTGGTCCGGGAGTGACTTGGTAGGCTCGTCTTGATTTTTCGCTTGTTTGTTTTTCGCTCATGGTGTATAAAAACGCAGTCGTTGCCTTTTCGGAGGGGATATTGAGCGTGCGTATGAGCAAATATGGGTCTTAAGCATCCACAGGAAATATTAAACCGGAAATTCCCTTCTTTAAAGGACACACGCAAAGACATTATAGAATATGTTCTCGATACGATTGCGGAACACCCTTTTTCCTTCAAGCTCAATCGCAGCGAACTCTACCTTATCATCGACGAAGCGCTTACCAACGCCATGGAACATGGCAACAAATGGGACCCCGGCAAGAGCATTCTTGTCCAGGTGGCGGTCAAGGACTCAAGGCTTAACATCTCCATAGAAGACGAGGGCAATGGGTTCAACACCGCCGTTTCAAGCGCCCGCAGGGACGCGGACGGAAACCTCTCGGTGAGGGGGCGCGGCATCAAGATCATCAGGAAATTCTGCAATCCTACATGGAACACGAAGGGGAACCGGATCACGCTGCACCTGCAGATCAACGACTGACCCGGCCCCATGGGCATTACGAGTACGGAGATTGCGATGGATATCATCACCAGCAGGAAAGGCGCCGTATGCATCATTCAGCTTTCGGGCCTGTTCGAGTATCCCGACGAGGCGAAGCTCGTGAACACCGTGCAAACCGCGATCGAAAGCTCCCCCTCCACCATCGCCGTCGACATGGCCAGGATCGACACGATCAACTCCTCGGGCATCGCGACGCTCATCACCACGCTCAAGCTCGCGGACGAGGCGCAGATCGACTTTCTCCTGTTCGGAATGAACGCGAAGGTGCTCCTGCTGCTCGAAAAGGTGTTCGCGCGCGATTTTGTCCCCTTTCTCACGGAGGAGGAATTCAACGCCCGCTACCTTTAATACCCCGCGGGTGCACGGTGCTGCCGGCGCCCGCACATACCTCTCCAAAGGACAGGTCCACCCATCATGAAAAAACTTTCCATCAACGGTAAAATCAGGCGCCGCGGCCCGCTGCTGCTCGTCATCATGGACGGAGTGGGACTGGGGCCCCAAAATGAAGGCAACGCCTTCCTGCGCGCCAACACGCCTGTACTCGATTCCCTGATGAAAATCCGCATGACGGTTTCACTGCGCGCGCACGGCACGGCGGTGGGACTGCCCAGCGACGCGGACATGGGCAACTCCGAGGTGGGACACAATGCGCTGGGGGCCGGGCGCGTGTTCGACCAGGGCGCGAAGCTCGTCAACCGGGCGATCGAAAGCGGCGCCATCTTTTCCGGAGAGCAGTGGAAGCGCATGGTCGCCGGGCCTTCCTCCGGGAAGGGCGCGCTGCATTTCATAGGGCTGCTCTCCGACGGGAACGTGCATTCCCATATCGACCACCTCTTCCGCATGGTCGAAAGGGCCGCGGCCGACGGCGTGCGCACGGTGCGCGTGCACATACTCCTGGACGGCCGGGACGTGCCCGAAACCTCCGCGCTCGAGTACGTGGAAAAGCTTGAACAGTTCCTGGGCGGTTTCACCGCGAAGGGGCTCGATTTCCGCATCGCCTCCGGGGGCGGCCGCATGGTCACCACCATGGACCGCTACGAGGCCGACTGGGAGATCGTGAAGCGCGGGTGGGAGGCGCACGTGCGCGGAACGGCGAGGCCGTTCGGCTCCGCGCGCGATGCGATAGAGACATTCAGGAAGGAACAGCCCGGAATAATCGACCAGTACCTTCCCTCGTTCACCGTCACGGACGCGAAGGGCCCCGTGGGACCAGTAGCCGACGGCGATTCGGTGATCCTGTTCAATTTCAGGGGAGACAGGGCGATCGAGCTGTCGCGCGCGTTCGAGGAAAAGGACTTCCCGAAGTTCGACCGGGGACCCATGCCGCGCGTGGACTTCGCGGGCATGATGGAATACGACGGAGACCTGCACATCCCCGCGAATTACCTGGTCACCCCGCCGGCGATCGACGAAACGGTGAGCGAGTACCTCGCGCTCGCGGGCGTGCAGCAGTACGCAATTTCGGAGACGCAGAAGTTCGGGCACGTGACCTATTTCTGGAACGGGAATCGGAGCGGCAAGTTCAACGACGAGCTCGAGGCCTACGAGGAGATCCCCTCGGACAGGCTGCAGTTCGACGAGCGTCCCTGGATGCAGGGCGCCCTGATCACGGACAGCGTGATGCGCGTGATGCGCGGCGGGGAATACCCGTTCATACGCCTGAACTACCCGAACGGGGACATGGTGGGCCACACCGGGAACCTCGACGCGGCGATCATCGCCGTCGAAACGGTCGACCTCATGCTCGCGCGCCTGTTGAAAGCGGTGGACGAAACGGGCGGCGTCGCGCTCATCACCGCCGACCACGGCAACCTCGAGGAGATGATCGAGCTCAAGGACGACGGAAGCATCAAGCGGGACAAGAAGACGGGGAAGGCCGCCGCCAAGACCTCACATACGACAAACCCGGTCCCCTTCATCATCTATGACCCGGAATTCAGGAACGATTACCGGTTGAACGCAAAGGCGACCGCGCCCGGGCTCGCCAATGTCGCGGCGACCATATTGTCCTTCCTTGGATTCGACGCGCCCGGGGAGTACCTGCCCTCTCTCATCGAACCCTTATGAAGATTGCGTTCGTGAGCCCCGAGGCGTTCCCGTTCGCGAAAACGGGCGGCCTCGCCGACGTGGCGCATTCCCTGCCGCTGGCGCTCGCCGCGCGCGGACACGAGGTGCGCCTTTTCATGCCCCGCTACTACCGGGTCGACCGCGGGAAATTCGGCCTCGTCCCCTTTCCGGCCCCCCTGGGCGTCCCCATGGGCGACGGCGAAAAATGGGCGGCCATACTCGAGTCGCGCGCCATTCCCGGCGTGGTCACGCATTTCATAGAGCACGATCTCTACTTTGGACGGGACGGCCTGTACGACGACGGCCGCTACGCGTACGGCGACAACGCGGAGCGCTTCATCTTTTTCTGCCGCGCGGTGATGCAGGCGATGAAGGCGCTGCGCTGGCTGCCGGACATCGTTCACTGCAACGACTGGCAGACGGGCGTGCTCCCGCTGCTGCGCATGACGGCATACCGCGACGATCCCGACTTCTCCCGGACCGCGACCGTAATGAGCGTACACAACGCCGGCTACCAGGGCGTATTCCCCTCCGGGGTCCTCTCGCTCGCGGGCTGCGCCGGTGACCGGACCGCCATGGAGGGGGCGACGCTGAACGGCCAGGCGAATTTCCTGAAGGCGGGGCTTGTCCACAGCGGCGCGGTCACCACCGTGAGCCGAACCCATCGCGACGAGCTCATGCGCAGGGAATACGGGTACGAGCTCGCGGGGGTGTTCAAGGAGCTTGCCGACAGTTTCTTTGGCATCACCAACGGCGTCGATTACGGCACCTGGGACCCGGAGACCGACCCGTTCATCCCCGCGCACTTCAGCGCGGCGTCGCTCGCGGGCAAGCCGGCATGCACCGGCGCGCTGCGCGCCCGCATGAGACTCGCCGACGGTGACGGCGCGCCGGTACTGGGCACCGTCACACGCGTCACCTACCAGAAGGGAATGGACGTCCTGGCGGACACGCTCGAGCTCCTTCTCGTGGCCGCACCCTTCCAGTTCGTGATGCTGGGAAGCGGCGAGGAGCGGATCATCGCGCGCTTCGAACGGCTCAGGAGACTGTTCCCCGAGCGCGTGGGCCTGTACTGGGGCTACGACGAGGGCCTGGCGCACCTGGTCGAGGCGGGGAGCGACATTTACCTGATGCCCTCGCGCTACGAGCCCTGCGGCCTCAACCAGATGTACAGCCTTCGCTACGGCACCATCCCGGTCGTGCGCGCGACAGGCGGGCTCGATGATACCGTGACGCAGTGGAACCCCAGGGAGGGCACCGGAAACGGGTTCAAGTTCAGGGAGCTCAACCGCGGCGAGCTGTACCACGCCATACGCCAGGCCCTGCGCACGCGCATGAACGGCGACGAATGGCGCACCCTCATGAACAACGCAATGAGCTACCGGCGCACCTGGGACGACGCGGTCCCCGAGTACGAGCGCGTGTACGAGTTTGCGCTGGGGAAGCCCCGTCCGCGCCAAAAGTGAGCATCCGCGCCGGTACGCGATTCGGACCCCCTATTGGAGAACGCCGTCACCGTTACCGTGAAATTGAACAGCGGTCCAGTTTTATGCTTGCAAAACAGCCCCCTTCCCCGTACCATTTACCCGAACCGCGCGGAACGCATGCGGGAGCGTCGCCATCGCCGCATGATCAGGGGTAAAATCCGTCGTCCCGATTTCCGCCGCACCGCGGCTTGAGGAGGATCGTTCATGACCAAAAGCAGGGGCTTCTGGTATTTTCTTGAGGCGGGCGCCATTTTTCTCTTTGTCGCCGCCGTTGGCATCGGCTGCGCGGGGATGGTGAGCCCGCCGGTCTCGTGGATCGTGTTCGCCGGGCTCCTGGCGCTCCACCTGGGCGAAATCCCGACCGCGCGCAGAAGGCTCGCGGGGAAAAACCTTTCCGCCGCGCGCATCATCGTCAAGACGACGCTCTTTGGCTTCACCTGGCGGCTCCCGGTGGAGCGCGGGGTGCTTGACCGTTAGGCGGAATCTTATCACACGGCAGGGCACAAGGTAGTGTATGCTTTTACCCGAGGGCGCCTCTCAAGGGAGATGATGAGATAAAGGATCAGCGGCGATTTAAGAGATAAAGGCCGGGATTGGATTTACCATGTCCATAACCCCGGTATTTCACTCGCATGAAATCTTTTTTACATGAATGCTTTTGAAGACTTCTCGTTCCCAGGACCGGGTTCGAAACGGCTGAGCGTATGGTAGTGTATGCTTTTACCTGAGGGCGCCTCTCAAGGGAGATGATGAGATAAAGGATCAACGGCGATTTAAGAGATAAAGGCCGGGATTGGATTTACCATGTCCATAACCCCGGT
>CALMJO010000042.1 GCA_937864375.1 uncultured Spirochaetota bacterium | reverse complement strand
GTGGATGGCCGCGCTCCTGGAGGAAAAGCTCGCCCCCGACATCCGCGGGCGCGTCCGGGTGGCGGTATGCGCGTGGGAGGACTGGCGGGGCGACAGGGCCGATTCGCTCATCTGCGTGCATGCGATCTATCCCATGAAAAACACGCGCGCGGCGCTCCGGAAAATGAAGGAGAGCGCCGATTCATGCGTGCTGCTGGTCAAGAGCGACGCGGGGACGCTTTCGCTCGCGGAACTGCTGCGCGCCCGCTTCGACCGCACGCGCGGCGCGAGCATGTTCGTCGCACAGGTGACCGAGGCGCTGGACGTGATCGGACTCGACTACGAGGTCCACAACGTGGAACAGGTCCGCGTGAGCGCGTTCGCGGACATGGACGAGGAGGCGTCCTACTACTGCAGGCACCTGGGACTGGAGGAAGGCATGGCCCCGGAGGTGCGGCGCGTGCTCGAGGAAGTGTGCGCGCGCGGGCCGGGGGGATATTCGTTTCGAGGCGTGTACCACGATGTAGTGATCGCTTTTTGAGCGGTCGCGTGATCGCGGAGCGCACCCCGCTTATTTTTTTGCCGGGACGCCGGCGGCAAAGACGAGCGGAAGCTCCTTCCAGGCGAGGCCGAGGAGCTCCAGGAAGCGCTTCTCGTCGGCGAGCACGACGCTGTTTCCATATTCGATCACGATGAGCTTTCCCGAAATCCCGCGCGGCCTGAACGAGAAGGGAACGGATACCCCCGCCGCCGGCTGCGCGTAATCCGCGTAAAAATTCCCCTCCCTCGTCTCGTAGAGCACGCCCCTGGTCAGGAGCGTCACGTCCACCAGGTCCCCGAACGACGCAAGCTCTTTGACGGCCTTCGTCTCGAACGAGTAGACGGCGAGCAGCCATGCGCCCGCGGTCCCCGCGATGTAGTAGAGGCGGTCCTGGAAGGGCATGATGCGCGACGAGGACACGGGCTTGTTCTTAAAAACGAGCGTGTCCTTTTCAATTGCGATCGCGCTCAGGTTGTACTGCCCGCCCAGCCCCACAGTCAGGAAAAGAACGCCGCCCCCCGCGGTAAATGCGGCGCGGTATGAAGAATCGCCGTACGGTGGAAGAAATGCCTCTTTTGGCAGCAGGGGCGTGAAGGCGCGGCTGTTCGGGGAATAGCGATAGAGTTTACCGTCCGCGAAGAGAACGGGCGTGTCGTTCACCCACGCGAGGGCCCGCGCCCTGCGTTCCCTCTCTTTTGACGCAGGGAGCTCGTCGGCGGAAATGAATTTTCCACCAGGGCCGAACAGCGCCAGGTCGCTGCCGCGTACGATGGCGGTGATGCCGGTGTCGGGGGAGCACGCGATCGCGTCGACATCGGGAACGCCCTTCAGCGTCATCTCGAGGGGATGCATGATTTCGATGCCCGCCTTGGATTTCCGGTAGAGAACGGCGTCTCCCTCGGCGCGGGGTGCGTCCAGTATTGCGGAGGACGAGCCGCGGACGACGGCCTCTTCCATCAAGGCCAGTCCTTCGTCTTTCCGGCCCTCGCGGTAGGCCCTGGCGCCTTTTGAAAGCGAGGACTCCCAGTCGCGTCCGCACGCGAAGACGGACGCGCAGAGCGCGGCCGCGAACATGAATGTTCCGAGGCGCGGAGATGCCGCGCGCATGGTCGTCATGCGTTGCCCTTTTTCTGCATGATGCGCTCGATGAGCCGGCTGAGCGTGCTCGCGTCCACGAGGTCTATGAGCATGGTGGCGGCCGCGCCTTTGGCCTTTACGCTGAAGCGGCTCGTGGTCACATAGATGCCGCTCTTGCAGTTTTCCTCGGCCATCCTCTTGTGAAACTCGTCAAGCTGGGCCTCGGTGATCTCCCGTGTGGTCCTGTTGAAGAACACGAGCATGGGCGGATCGTTGATGCGCTTGACGTTGAAGACGCGGTACTGGTACTCGTTGGCGCTCACGGATTTTTTCGCGAGCGCGTTGTAGTTGAGCCGCGCGAGGACTTCGGTGATGAGCGGCTGCAGCTCCTCGAGCGAGGAGGTGAACAGGGTGCGCTGGTTTTCGTTTTCGAGTATGCCGCGGTAGTCGTCCAGCTTCGCCTTGACGTTGCGGTACGACGAGTTCTGCTCGTAGATCTGCTCCCAGTGGTAGAGCGCCTCGGCGATCTTGTTGCTGTGCTCGTAGCATTCGGAAAGGAGGTAGCGGTAGGCGAGCGCCTCCTCGGTCTTGGGCTGGAGCGAGGAAAGACCGGGCTCCAGTCGCTTGATGGCCTCGGCGAACTCGTCGTTCTCGAAGTAGATCTCGCCGATGGTGAACAGGCTTTTCACGTAGAAGCGGCGGTCGCCCTGCGCGTTGGAGAGCATGCGCAGCGCCGTGTCGTAGTCCTTGTGCGCCTTGTAGATGATGCCCAGTATGTACTGGGCCTCGGAATTGTCGGTGCTGAATTCCAGCGAGCGGATGAGGTACTGCTCGGCCGTGCCGTAGTCGCCCATGTGGAAGTAGCACGTCCCGACGGGAAAGAGCGCGTCCACCAGGGAGCCGTCCTGGTTATAGGCGCGCAGCAGGTGGTCCCGTGCGGTCTGGAAGTTCTTCTGCTTGAAGAGCACGTGGCCGATGCGGTGGTTCGCCTTGATGTCGTTCGGATTGAAGGTGAGGATTATCTTGTATTCCTCGATCTCCTTGGGGAACTGCTTGGTCTCGTGGTAGAGGTCGGCCAGGTGGTAATGGATCTCCACCTCGCTCAGGTAGGTGCGCATGTCGGAAAGGGTGAGGATGCCGGTGAGCTCGGCGATCGCCATCACGTACTGCCGCTGGTGGATGAGGATCCGGGCGCGGAGGTAACGCGCGGGAACGAAGTCCTGCTTCTTGGCCAGAACCTTTTTGACGATGTCGCCGGCCTTCTTGATGTCGCCGGCCTTGAAGAGCTCCTCGGCCTTGCGTATGCGCGCGGGGTGCTGCGTCATACGGAATATGAGGACGATCCCTCCCATGACTATGAGGGCGATGAAAAACGATATGTAGCGCAGCACGTCCATCAGGCGTCCGCCTTCACGCGTGTTTAACGGGAAATCCTACTCCAGCATATGGGAAGGCCCTGGACGCCCATAAGTCAAGTATATTTGGGGGTGGTCGACGGTGGAAAATGGTTTACAATTTCCCCGAGTGGCATGTAGGCTGTCTTAATCCCGGAATTCGCTTGAATAATTCCGCATCTTGACCAGGAGCGTGGCGCCCATGGCAGACGTCGCCGTCATACTCGGGAGCGATTCGGACCTCCCCCGTATCAAGGAATGCTTTTCAATCCTCGAGGAATTCGGCGTGCCCTTCGAGGTGCGCGTATCATCGGCCCACCGGACGCCCGACGAAACCAAGGAATGGGCCAGGGGCCTGCGTGCGCGCGGCGTCAGGGTCGTCATCGCCGCCGCCGGGGGGGCCGCCCACCTGCCGGGGGTGCTTGCCGCCTACACGACGCTCCCGGTCATAGGCATACCCATCGAGACCGCGCTCGCGGGCGGGATGGACTCGATCCTTTCGATCCTGCAGATGCCGTCGGGGATACCGGTGGGGACCATGCCCGCGGGCAGGGCGGGGGGCGCGAACGCCGCCCTCTACGCCGTCGCGATGCTCGCGATCGCCGACGGGGCGCTGGCCGCGAAGCTGGAAGACTACCGCAAGAAGCTCGCCCGCGGCGTGATGGAAAAAAATGAAAAGCTGCAGGCGGCGGGATACCGGGAATACATCAGGTCGATGGAGTCGAAGAAATGATCGAGCACATGCCGGGGAGCGTCCCCGCCGAAAAAGTCATCGTACTGGACTTCGGGTCCCAGTACACCCAGCTCATCGCGCGCCGCATCAGGGAGCTCCACGTCTACGCGGAGATCGTGCCCTATTTCCATCCCGTCGAGGACATAAGGAAGGAGCGTCCCTCTGCGATCGTGCTGTCGGGCGGACCCTCGTCGCTGTACGAGGAGAACGCCCCGCGCATCACCGGCGAGGTGTTCGACCTGGGCGTGCCGGTGCTGGGGATCTGCTACGGGCTCTACGTGACGGTGGAGGCTTACGGCGGAAAGACGGGAAGCTCGTCGCGCAAGGAGTACGGGCGGGCGGCCGTCAACGTGACGGCGGACTCGCCGCTTTTCAAGGGGCTCGCCCGGCAGGAGACGGTGTGGATGAGCCACGGCGACAAGGTGGAATCGCCCCCTCCGGGCTTCGCGGTCATCGCGAGCACGGAGAACGCGGAGACCGCCGCGATCGAACACCGCGAAAAGCGGATCTACGGCGTGCAGTTCCATCCCGAGGTCTACCACACCGTCCACGGCATGGAGATCCTCTCCAACTTCCTGTTCGAGATATGCCGCATAACGCCCACCTGGTCCATGAAGTCCTTCGTGAGCTCCAGCATCGAGGCCATCCGCGCCGAGGTAAAGGACGGCACCGTGCTCCTGGGCCTTTCCGGGGGCGTGGATTCGTCGGTCGTGGCGGTGCTCTTGCAGAAGGCCATAGGCGAGCGCCTCTACTGCGTATTCGTGAACAACGGCGTCCTCCGCAAGAACGAGGCGGAGAAGGTGATCGAGCGGTTCAAGAACCACATGAAGCTCAACCTCATCTACGTGGACGCGTACGACCGCTTCCTGGGAAAGCTCGCCGGCGTGGAGGAGCCCGAACAGAAGCGAAAGATAATCGGCCGCGAGTTCATCGAGGTCTTCATGGAGGAGGCGAAGAAGATCGGGAGGTTCGACTTCCTGGCGCAGGGAACG
Organism: uncultured Spirochaetota bacterium; assembly: GCA_937864375.1. Classification (GTDB taxonomy): domain Bacteria; phylum Spirochaetota; class UBA4802; order UBA4802; family UBA5368; genus FW300-bin19. The sequence continues at coordinate 1,437 of CALMJO010000042.1, read as the reverse complement.
CTCTACCCCGACGTGATCGAATCGGTTTCCACCAAGGGACCGTCGGACACCATCAAGAGCCACCACAACCGCGTGCCCGAGGTGCTGGAGCTCATAAAGTCCGGAAAGGTGATCGAGCCCCTCAAGGAGCTCTTCAAGGACGAGGTGCGGGAGCTGGGCGTGGAGCTGGGAATGCCCGAGGAGCTCATCTACCGGCATCCCTTCCCGGGGCCGGGGCTCGCGATCAGGATCATAGGCGAGATCACCGAGGAGCGCCTCAGGGTGCTGCGCGAGGCCGACGACATCCTCGTGGACGAGATCAAGGCGGCGGGGCTGTACCGGAAGCTCTGGCAGGCATTCTGCGTCTTCCTGCCGGTGCGTTCGGTGGGCGTCATGGGAGACAAGCGCACCTACGAGAACGTGATCGCGATCCGCGCGGTCACCTCGGTGGACGCGATGACCGCCGACTGGGCGGAGCTCCCCTACGCGGTGCTCCAGACGATCTCCAGCCGCATCATCAACGAGGTGCGCGGCGTGAACCGCGTGGTGTACGACATCTCGTCCAAGCCGCCCTCAACCATTGAATGGGAGTAAGCGTTCATCGGCGCACGCCTGGTTAAAGGAGATACGGAGAAATGAAAAAATGCATGATCGCCGCCTCGGTTCTCGTCCTTTTGATTTCGCATAACGTGACCGCGGGGACCGATTCCGCGCCGGGAAAGAAGGCCGAGTCCCCGGCCCGGCCGGACCTCTCCTCGCCGGAAAAATACTTCAAGGCGATCACCGCCATACCCGCCTCGCTCTCCGACGAGGAGGCCATCACCCTCTTCTACGCCGCCGACGCCGCGAAGGCCCTCGTCGAATTCGACCGCGCGGGCTCCGCGGGGATCAGGCAGCTTGCCCTTTTCAAGGACGCCTTCCGGAAGCGCTTTCCCGAGCGCATCATCGAGGAGGAAGCGAACAGGATCAAGGTGGCCGCGAAATGGCCGCAGCGCAAGTTCGAAACGATGAGCGCGGCATGGTCGCTCAACGCCACGCTCATAGGTCCCCAGCTCAGGGCGCTCAAGCCGGAGAACTGCTCGCTCGTGAGCGCGCGCGAAGAGGGCGGCGTCGTGAAGGCGACGGTGAAGATGGCCGGCAGGGACAAGACCATGGACCTGGTGCGTGAGGGCGCGGACCTGAAGCTCACCGTGGACGCGACCGAGCTCGTGAAGATAAAGAAGATAAACACGGTCCTGGCCCGGTGCACCGCGCTCCTGGGGAATTTCTGCCTGGAGCTCGACAAGGGCGCCGTCACCGATCAGAATTACGAGGCCGCGATCACGCGGTGGGAAAAGGAGTACATGGCGGTGATCAACGCGTCCCAGTAGCCGCGCCGCACGCGAACGGCGCGTCCGCACGTACATCCGGAGAATAAACCAATGCGATACGAGGGAAACATCTTCCGCCCGTTCAGCG
>CALMJO010000041.1 GCA_937864375.1 uncultured Spirochaetota bacterium | reverse complement strand
TCATACACCTGCGGGCTCCCGGTAGACGTATCAATCACCGTCCCGGTTATCATTCCCCACGAGATGTCGGAAAGCGAATGCTTGCTTAGATCGCGCACGATCGCCCGGAGCACGCCCTCGTGCGATGGATTGAAAAACTTGAAATTCCTTGAATACATCACCGCGCCGTGCATGTGGTCCGGCACGTCCATGAACCCGTCCTTTGTTACGCCCTCCGCGACAATGTACATCATGTCCATGAAGTACTTGAGTGCGCCCAGTCCCGGGCGCTCCTGCCCGGGGAGCTGCGGCTTATCGCCTGAAAAGGCGGCGCGCGGGTTCTGGATCGACAGCCATTCGATGACGACCATGTCCAGGGTCACGATCCCGCTCGACTCCTCCAGGAATTTCTGGTCGGGCACGAAGCGGGTATCGGAGAGCTTGAGGTCGATGAGCACGTTGTCATAGGATTTCTCGCCGCCGTAGACGCGCATCTGGTGCACGTCCGATTCGTCGATCCCTATCTCCACGATGAGCGACGGGAATCCCCTGCCCGCGAGGTGCTTCATGAGACCTACGCGCTCCATGATCTTGCGGAGGTCGGCATCCGTGTACTTGGAAAGGAAGAGCTTCTCCCTGGAGCCGCGGCTGAAAAACCCGAAGTTTTCACCGATGTCGTTAAGCTCCATGCCGCCCTTGAGCACACCGCCCATGTCGACCGGGTTGAAATAGCGCAGAGATTTGTTCTTCGAATTTTTTTTCACAGGCACTCCCCGCTTATACCAGTTTACCACCGATCCGAATTATACACAAGTTTTACCTGCATGAGAAAATGCTCGATTTCGTCCGGGTTTATGAACGGCACGACCATCATGCGCACGAACCGGTCGTACTGCTTGACGTCCAGGAGCGCCCGCTTGTAGGCCTCCGTGATGTTCTCCCCGATAATAATGAGCCGCGCGCCGGTCCGCTTGTATTCCTCGAGCAAATGGTCGGGATCGTTTACGGAATGGGCGTCCTCGGTCGGAATGAAATCGGGCGAGATCTCCACCTTGCTGTCCTTCTTGCGGGTCACGATGGCGGTCACCAGGTCCGCGTTTTTCTTGAAGCGCTCGAGGTACGTGGTGTCCGCGTCGGGCTTCATGTTCACGAGGAGAATGATCCCGTTCTCCGAGTTCCGGTACGTGATCTTTTCGTCCTTGTTGATGAAGCGCTTCATCTCGTTCCACCGCCTGTAATCGAGCTCCTCGTTGTGGGTGACCAGGATGATGCGCTTTCCGTTCACGGGGTCGGAGCCGTAGACGTCCCCTATCACGTAAAGGAACCGCCGCCTCCGCGTGAGGTTGCTTATGTTGCTGAGCGTTTCCAGGTGGCGGTCCATGTTCAGGAAGGCCATCTGCCCGTAGGGCTTGCGAAAATCGGCGGGAAACTCACCCGAGAGCAGCGAGTAGAGCTTCTCCGTATACAGCAAATCCACCGCACAAAGGCTGTTCCTCTCGAAAAACGAAAGGTCCACCGCCCGCATGACCTCGCCCGCCCGGAACTTCTTGCCGCCAACCAGCTGGTCCTGCACATAGATGCATTCCAGAAAGTACTCGTTGTAGTTGTTCCACAGGTGACGGAGTTTTTCGAGTTCGACCTTCATTTATCCGCTCTTCTTGATGCTTTTCAGGTATGCGTAGATGAACCGGTCCAGGTCGCCGTCCATGACGTAGTCGATGCTTCCTGTTTCCTCCGAAGTGCGGTGGTCCTTGACCATGGTGTACGGCTGGAACACGTACGAGCGTATCTGGTTTCCCCAGGAAATGTCCTTCTTTTCGCCGAGCTTTTCCTGCTTTTTTTCGTCGGCTTCCTTTTTCCTGAGCTCGTAGATCTTGGCCAGGAGCACCTTCATAGCGAAGGCCTTGTTCTTGTGCTGGGAGCGCTCGTTCTGGCACGACGACACGATACCGGTGGGCAGATGGGTGATGCGGACCGCGGAATCGGTGCGGTTCACGTGCTGGCCGCCGGCCCCGCTCGCCCGATAGGTGTCGATGCGCAGCTCGTTGTCGGGGATGTCCAGGTCTATGTCCTCGGGAAGCTCGGGCACTATCTCCACCGAGGCGAACGAGGTGTGGCGCCGCTTGTTCGCGTCGAAGGGCGAGATGCGGACCAGCCTGTGGATGCCGCGTTCGCCCTTGAGCAGCCCGTAGACGTAATCGCCCTGGATGAGCGCGGTCGCGCCCTTGATCCCCGCCTCTTCGCCGGGTGAATGGTCGATGATTTCGGTCTTGAAGCCGCGTTTTTCCGACCAGCGCAGGTACATGCGCAGGAGCATTTCGGCCCAGTCCTGCGATTCCGTCCCTCCCGCGCCCGGGTGTATGGTAACGAAGGCGTTCCTGGTGTCGTCCTCTCCCGAGAGGAGCTCGAGCGTTTCCAGCCCGTCAAAGCGCTCCCTGAACTCGCCGGTCTTGGCGCGGACCTCGTTGAAGATGTCCTCGTCGGACTCGGCGGCGGCCATGTCCAGGAGGTCGCGTGCCTCCGACGCCTCGCCCATGAGCCTGTCCCACGGTTCGATCTTTCTCTTAAGGGCGCTTATCTCCTGGTTGATCGCGGTGCCGCGCTCGATGTCCTTCCAGAAATCGTCGCGGTGGGTCTCTTCTTCGAGCTTTTTCGCCCTCTCGCGGAGCGCTTCTATTTTAATCGAATCGCAGAGCTCCGTTATCCTGGCGATGATCGCATCGAGCTCGCGACGGCATTCCTTGAAATCTCTTTCGTCCACGCGGCAGTATCCTGTCAGTTTTTGTATTCGGGAATCCGCACCCGCATTCTCCGGGCAAGGGGTCGCGTTCCCCCAATAGAGGAATCTATCTGTCTTTCCCGGAGACTGATACACTTTTAGTATCGGGTCAACCCGTTTTTGTTCTAAAGCCTTTATATTTCGTCCGATGGCCTCCCGGGGGGCATGAAAGCCCGCGGGACCTTTAAATTCCCCTTGACGCGGCCAAGCCCGGTATCAAGCTCGTATTTGAAACGCATTTTCCCTAAAGGGATGCGGCCGCGGCGCGGTTGTACGTGCGGGCCCCGGCGTGATTACAGGGCATGCGTTTCCGTCTCACGGGTCATTACACATTAAATACATCGGAGCGAGGACTTATGGCATACGAGACCATCACATTCGAAACCGTCGAAAAGGGAATCGGCGTGCTCACCCTCAACCGACCGCAGAACTACAACGCGGTCAACTTCGCCATGATGGCGGAGCTCGAGCACTTCTGGATGGAGAGGCTCTACGACCTCGAAACGGTCGTCATCATACTTCGCGGCGCCGGCGAGAAGGGCTTTTGCGCCGGGCTGGACGTGAAGGAGTACCAGAGCTCGTTTACATCCATGACCGCCGCCGATTTCTACCGCTTCCAGGGCCGCCTGGGCCGGATCAACCTTCACATGCGGCGCACGCCGCAGCCTATCATCTGCGCGGTGCACGGCGCGGCCGCCGGGCAGGGATTCAGCTTCGCGCTCGCGAGCGACATCCGCGTGATTTCCCCGGACGCGCGCTTCAACGCCGCGTACATCAACATCGGGCTGGGCGGTGCCGACATGGCATGCAGCTATCTCCTCCCGCGCATAATCGGCGCAGGGCGGGCGTACGAATTCATGTATACCGGCAATTTCATGACCGCCGACGAGGCGATGAACCTTGGCATGGCAAGCCGCCTGGTACCGCGGGAAAAGCTCATGGACACCTGCATGGAATACGCGCGCGTCATGATGACCAAGAACCCCATGGGGCTGCGCCTCACCAAGGAGGCCATCAACGTGAACCTTGACGCGGGCGGGCTCGAAAACGCCATAAACATGGAGGACCGCAACCAGACGCTCCTCGCGATCGAGACGCTCCGGCAGATGAAGATGTAGGGGGCGCTGTAAGGGCGAATCGCGATTCGCCCTTACATGCGCCGACTTTGGCGGGCGGTCGCCGAC
>CALMJO010000040.1 GCA_937864375.1 uncultured Spirochaetota bacterium | reverse complement strand
CTATCTCCCGGACATCCATTTTGTCACGGAAGGGCAGTTTTACGCGGCGCTCATCATCGTAACCCTGGGAGAGTTCGCCATCGTGTACGCCTCGCTCTGTTTCCTGGAAGGAAGCGTGTGGCGGTACGTGCCGGTCGCCCTCCAGGCGCTCGTGTTCCTGAATGCGCTGTCGCACATTTGCGGCTCTCTCATGTTCCGGACGGCCGCTCCGGGCGTGTTTACCGCGGTGCTGCTGATCATCCCGTTTACGCCCCTTGTCTACCGCGCGGCGCTGCGGGAAAAGTACGTGGACAGGCGCGGCTTGACCGTCGCGTTTCTTGCGGGCGCAGTTGCCTATCTTCCCCTCGTCGCCCTTTCGCTCCTGGCGGGCACGCTCGCGGTCCGGATGCTGCAGGCGGTCATGGGGGGTTAGCATGAAAAAGACGGAAAAGGTTCCCACCGAGGAAAAGGTCCTCGCGGCGGCGCTGCAGGAATTCGCCGACTACGGCTACGACGGGGCGCGCGTCGACCGCATCGCCGCTCGCGCGAAGATCAACAAGGCGATGATCTATTACCATTTTAAAAGCAAGGAGGCGCTGTATGAGCGCATCCTGAAGGACCTGCTCGACGGGATCTACTCATACGTCGCCAGCATCGTTCCAAAAGACGCAAGCCCGCTGGACGAGCTCTACGTGATCCTTGACAATTATATGAATTACATCAACGCCCTGGACCAGAACTACATCCGCATCATGCTTCGGGAGATCTCGAGCGGCGGAAAATATTTCCGCAAGATCGGCATCCCGGTGCTCGTCATGCCCATGATGAAGCTCGTCTTCGAGATCGTCGGCCGCGCGAAGGAGGCGGGACAGATCCGCGACATCGTGCCGCACTATACGATGCTCCAGGTCGTGGGCGGGATCGTGTTTTTCAATCTGATCAAAACGACCATGAAGGGGTCCGATATCTACGACCTCGTCTTTCATGAAAACTATCTCCAGGAGTTCAAGGAAAACTTCATGGGCATACTGAAACATGGAATCGAAAAGAAGGAGGAACCGGCATGAGGGACCGATACAAGACAGCCGCGGCGTGCGCGGCGATCATGCTCGCGCTCTGCCTGTCCTCGTCCGGCGCGCGCGCCGGGGAGACCATTGAATTGAAAAAGATATCCCTCGAGGAGGCGCGCTCCATCGCGCTCGCGAACAACAGGGACTACCGCATCGCGACCCACCGGCTGCACGAGGCCGGGGAGAAGGTGGGCGGGGTGTGGGGTCAGCTCATCCCCGTGCTCGAGTCCGAGGCGTCGCTCCAGCGGCAGTACGCGGAGAGCGGCGCGATGAGCCTGTCGGACGGGCAGTATGACATACGCTTCGTCCAGCTCAGGTTCGGGATCAATCCCGGCATGTTCTACAATTCGCTCCAGCTCTCGCGCAGTGCGTACATCGTCGCGCAGGAGGAGGCGCGCAGGATCAGGGCCGAGGTGGAGTACAACGTCATCAAGAGCTATTTCAACCTGCTCCTTGCCGGCGAGGCGATAGTTTTGAGGAAGGAATCGATGGATTTATTGAAAACCAATCTGAAGGACGTTGAGAACCTGTACCGGACCGGGAGCGTCCCCAGGTTCGAGCTCCTGCAGGCGCAGGTCCAGTACCAGGGACAGGAGCCGCTGCTCCTTGAGGCCCGGAACAACCATGCGATAATGCTCGACACCTTCAATTATCACCTGGGAGCGGAGAACGACCGTTATACGGCAGACGATTCGATTCTCAGGAGGGGCGCGTACCGTTTGCCGGATGGGGACTCCGCGAGGAAAACGATGCGGCTTATCCAGGCCGGGCTCAGGAACAGGCCGGAGGTCATCCAGGTCCAGAAAAAGCGCGAGATGGCGGAGAACGCGGAGAGCATTCAGGATTCGTATTACCTGTGGCCCACGTTCACGATTGGCGGCTCGTACGGGATGACCAAGCTCATGCCCAACCCGCCTTCGGTCGTCATCGACACGCCCATGGGCGCGCTTTCCCCGGACCTGTCCGCGATAAGCGGCACCAGCGCGTGGCAGAACACCTGGCAGGTGCGCATGGCCGCGACCTACCGCTGGGGAGCGCTCATCCCGTGGGACGCCACGCGGGCGGCCGGGCGCGAAGAGGAGCTCAGGGTGAAGGAGGCCGAGGAGGAGCTGGGCAAGATCCGCAAGCTCATAGGCATATCCGTGAACGCGAGCTACTCGAGGCTCGTGACATCGTGCTTAACGATACGGTCGCAAAAGGAAAACGTGGCAACGGCCGAGGAGGGCCTGCGCATCGCCAGGGAGAGCTACCGAGCCGGCGTCATCAAGAACTCGGAGCTCCTGTCCGCGGAGCTTGCGCTCACCAACGCGCGCACGGGATACATCAATTCGGTCAACAGCTATTATTCGTCGCTCGCCGAGCTCAAGAGGGAAATCGGCAGCGATGACGAGAAACTCATCATGGAGGACGCGCAATGAAAAATCGTAAGATCATTCCGATCGGCCTGCTCGTGACGGTGCTGGCCGCCGCAATTCTCTACTTCGAGGTGTTCCGGCACATAGGCTCCGGCGCGGGAAGGATCGAGGGCTCGGGGACCATCGAGGTGACGGAGATCGAGATAAGCTCGAAGCTCGCGGGCCGCGTGATCGAGCTCCCCTTCGAGGAGGGAGCGCGCGCGAAGAAGGGGGCGCTCCTGGCGAAGCTGGACTATGACGAGCTGAACGCGCAGAGGCTTTCGGTGCTCGCGAACCTCGCGAACGCGGAACGGAACCTGGCGCGCGTGCGCGAGCTATTTGGATCGGGATCCACCTCGAACCGCGACCTCGACAACGCAGAGACCGCGTACCGGGTCGCGCACGCCGCGTACGAGCTGGTTTCAGCCACCATCGGCAACGCAGTCATCTACGCGCCCATCGACGGGCACGTGCTGGAGAGAAACCTCGAGGTGGGCGAAATGGCCTTCCCCGGATCGCCCATCCTCACGCTCGCCGATCTCAAGAGCGTCTACATGAAGATTTACGTGAACGAGACGAGGCTGGGGCTCGTGAAGCCGGGACAGAAGGCGCACGTGTTCGTGGATTCCTTCCCCGGCAAGCCCTTCACCGGGAAGGTGACCGCGATCTCCAACAAGGCCGAGTTCACGCCCAAGACCATCCAGACGAAGGACGAGCGCGTGAAGCTGGTATTCGAGGTGAAGATAGCCGTCGAGAACCCGGACATTGCCCTCAAGCCCGGCATGCCCGCCGACGCGGTGATCTTCACGGAGGAAGCGAAGTGATCGAGCTCTACAATCTCACCAAGCGCTTCGGCGAAAACGCCGCGGTCAATAAATTGACCGTGCGGCTCGCGCAGGGCGAGATATTCGGCATCGTGGGGCCGGACGGCGCGGGGAAGAGCACGCTGCTTCGTTTGATCGCGGCCATCCTCGTCCCCACCGACGGCCTCGTGACGATCAACGGCGTGGACACGCGCGAGCGGCCCTACGAGATCAAGGAGCGCCTCGCCTACATGCCGCAGCGGTTCGGGCTCTACGAGGACCTCACGGTTGAGGAGAACATATACTTCTTCGGAAAGCTCTACGGCATGAGCGGGAGGGAGATACGCGCGCACCTGCCGCGGCTCTATTCCTTTTCGAGGCTCGAGCCGTTCAGGGACAGGCTCGCGGGCAAGCTCTCGGGCGGCATGAAGCAGAAGCTGGGCCTCGCCTGCTGCCTGGTCCACGCGCCCGGCCTGGTGCTCCTGGACGAGCCCACCAACGGCGTGGACCCGGTCTCGCGCCGGGAGTTCTGGCGCATACTCTACGACCTCCTGGGCGAGGGCGTCACCATCGTCGTGAGCACCGCCTACCTGGACGAGGCGGAGCGCTGCAACAGGATCGCGCTCATGTACGGCGGGCGCTTCGTCGTGTCCGGGAGCCCGCGCGAGGTGAAGGACTCCATCGGCAAGCCCTTCATAGAGATCCTGACCGACGATCCCCGTCGCGCGGAGGAGGCGCTCTCCCGCATTGACGAATTCCAGTCGGTCATGATGGCCGGGCGCAGGCTCAGGCTCTTCGTGCGGGACGCCCGCGGGGCCGAGCGGGGGATACGCCGGGTCCTCAGGAAGGAAGGCATCAAGCTCACGGCGCTGCGCGAGACGGTCCCCTCGCTCGAGGACGCCTTCGTCGAGATAATCTCCGCGGGAGGCGCATGATGAACGCACGGAAATCGATCCTCCGCATACTCGCGCTCGCGGAAAAGGAATGGACGCAGATTCGCCGCGACACGAGGAGCCTCCTCCTGTCCATCGGTATCCCGGCGCTACTGCTGCTGCTCTTTGGCTACGCGCTCACCATGGACGTGAAGCTCGTGAAGACGGCGGTGCTGGACCAGGACCGGACCGCGCTCTCGCGCAGGCTCATCGAAAAGTTCTCGCACACGGAGTACCTCAGCATCCTGCGTTATGCGGAATCTCAGAAGGAGATCGACGAGCTCATAGACTCGGGCGCGATCGTCATGGCGCTCGTGGTGCCCGCTGAATTCGAAAAGCGCTTCCAGTCCGGCAAGAGCGCCGACGTGCAGCTCATCGCGGACGGGAGCGACTCGACCTCGAGCATGGTTTCCATGGGCTACGTGAAATCGATCGTGTTCAATTTCAACCAGGGCCAGAAGATCGCCGAGCTGGGACGGGCGGGGCTCTCGGAGATTCGCGTTCCCGTGGACGTGCGCAGCCGCATCTGGTACAATCCCGAGCTCGAGAGCAAGAACTTCATAGTGCCGGGGCTCATCGCGATCATCATGGCGATAATTTCGGCCCTCATCACCTCGCTCACCATCTCGCGCGAGTGGGAGCGGGGGACCATGGAGACGCTCATCACCACCCCGGTGCGTCCGTTCGAGGTGTTCATCGGCAAGCTCATTCCCTACATGCTGCTGGGCGTGTTCGACATCGTCGTCACGCTCTCTATAGGCTACTTCGTCTTTGGCATCCCCCTCAAGGGGAGCTTCGTTGAGCTTGCCTCGCTCGCGCTCCTCTTTCTCGCCGGCACCTCGGGACTGGGCATCATGATCTCCTCGGCCACGCGCGTGCAGGTGCTTTCGGTGCAGATCGCGATCATGGTGACCTATCTTCCCTCGTTCATACTTTCGGGCTTCATCTTCCCGATCAACAACATGCCGCTCCTGATCCGGGTGATCACCTACATCATCCCCGCGAAGTACCTCATCACGATCATCAAGGGCATCGCGCTCAAGGGCGTGGGCGCGAGCCTCCTGTGGACGCAGGTGGCGTTCCTGTGCGCCTTCACCGCGCTGGTCATGGCCGTGAGCATCAGGAAGTTCACGCTCACGCTGCCGGAGAAGGGGGGCTGACATGGAACGCTTCGTGCGCGCATCGATCCTGAAAAGCATGCTCCGGAAGGAGTTCAAGCAGCTCTTCCGCGACAAACGCATGGTCATGGTGCTCTTCGCGGCGCCGGTGTTCATGCTGCTCATCTTCGGCTACGCCGTCATCACCGACGTCAAGGACGTGCGGATGGCGGTCATGGACAGGGACAAATCCTCCGAAAGCCGGGCGTTCATCCGCCTCTTCACGGCGTCCGGCTATTTTCTTCCTTTCGCGTATTCCGAGTCCGAGCGCGAGCTCGAGCTCCTGATGGACACGGGCCGGATCGACATGTTCATGCAGATCGAGGCGGGGTTCGAAAAGCGGGTCCGCTCGGGCAGGGGCGCCGAGGTGCAGATCGTCGTGGACGGCTCCGACTCGGTGCGAGCCTCCGTGGCCATGTCCTACGTGAACGCGATCGCGGGAACGTATTCCATGGACTTCCTCCAGAAAGACGTGCGCGCGTCGCTGGTGGCGCGCGGCGCGGGCGGGACGAGGTTCAAGCAGGCCATAGAGCTCAAGGAGCGCGCGCTCTTCAACCCTGACCTCGCGAGCCGCAACTTCTACCTGCCGGGAATCCTGGGGCTCCTCATCATGCTCATAGGGATCATGCTCACCTCCATGGCGGTCGTGAAGGAGCGCGAGATCGGCACGATCGAGCAGATCACCGTGAGCCCGCTGCGGCCCGCCGAGTTCATCGTGGGCAAGATGCTTCCCTTTGCGATCGTGTCCTTCGTCGACATCGTGGTGATCAGCATCATCGCGATCGGCTACTTCGGGGTGCCCTTCAACGGGAGCTACGTGTTCCTCCTCTTCTCGAGCGCCTTTTTCATCATGTGCTCGCTCGCAGTGGGGCTGTTCATCTCCACGATCTCGCGCACGCAGCAGCAGGCGGTGCTTTCCACGTTCCTGTTCTTCCTGCCCGCGATCCTGTTTTCCGGGTTCATGTTCCCCATCTACGCGATGCCGGTCGTGATCCAGGTAATCACCTTCGCGGACCCGCTGCGCTACTTCATCGAGATAATTCGCGGCGTGTTCCTCAAGGGGGTGGGGATCGCCTGCCTGTGGCATGACCTCGTGGGGCTCCTGGCGCTCGGCGTCATCATGTTCTTCTTTGCCGTACGTCGCTTCACAAGGAGGATGGACTGATGGTAGAGGTCGAGGTCAGCGGGCTCACGAAAACGTTCGGCGACTTTACCGCGGTGGACGCGGTGAGCTTCGAGGTGAACAAGGGCGAGATATTCGGATTTCTTGGCCCCAACGGGGCGGGAAAGAGCACGACCATAAAAATGCTCTGCGGCATACTCGCGCCCACGGAGGGCAGGGGACGCGTGGGGGGACACGACATCGTAACCGGGCAGGACGCGATCAAGCAGAGCATCGGCTACATGTCGCAGCGCTTTTCACTCTACGAGGACCTCACCGTCGAGGAGAACCTGGATTTCTTCGGGAGCGTGTACGGGCTGGAGGGAGCGCGCCTGGAGCGACGCAAGGGCTTCGCCATGGAGATGGCCGAAATCGGCGAACGGAAAAATACGCTCGTCAGGGAGCTTCCGGCGGGCATGAAGCAGCGGCTCGCACTGGGGGGCGCGATCCTCCACGACCCGCCCATGCTCTTCCTGGACGAGCCCACGAGCGGCGTGGACCCGCTGGCGCGGCGTAACTTCTGGGACCTCATCTATAAATTTTCAGGCGAGGGCAAGACCGTGTTCGTGACCACGCACTACATGGACGAGGCCGAGCACTGCGACCGCATCGCGCTCATCATAGCCGGAAAGATCATCGAGCTCGACTCGCCGCAGGCGCTCAAGGACTCTCTCGCCTACGGCGTCTTCGCGCTGCGCGTGGATGATTTCATAAGCGTCTTCGACGGGGTCGCCAGGTTGCCTTTCGTGAAGGAGGCAGCCATCTTCGGGAGTGATATCCATGTCCTGGGCGAGAAGGGGTTCCCCATGGAGAAGGAGCTCAGGGCGTACATGAAGAAGACCGGCGTGAAAAAATTCTCGATCGAGCGCGTGGAGCCGAGCCTCGAGGACGTGTTCGTCACGAACGCGCGCAGGCTCGGCGTGTAGCGCACAACGCGATCAGCGTCCGCGCTTTTGAATCTCCCTGAGCACCCTGATATCCCACTGGTCGATCTCCCTGGGGGTATCCTTGCTTTTTATCAGGGAGTCCAGTCCTAAAAAAGGAATAACGACTCCGTCTATTTCACGATGCTGGATATCCGGCTGCGCCCCGGAATAATCAAGGGTCCAGGCTTGAATGCTGAAGTCGACCTCGATGTCCTGGGCGATTTTCAGCACTACGTTGTCGCGAATGTCGGCTATGGTTATTTCTTCCGTAATGGAAGGAAACATTTCCCGGATGCAGAGGACGGTTTTTTCAAGGTTTTCCGTTTCGTCCCGCAGGAGTATGTCGATATCCTCCGTCATGCGCACATGGCCGTTGAGCGCGCACGCGTATCCCCCCGCTACGACGTAGACCACTCCACGGCGGTTCAAAATGCCGCAGATCCTCGCCAGGCGGCCCTGATCGATCATAAGTCGCGGGCCGCCCTTGTAACGCAAAACGCATAGAGTTCATCCCAGGTCCTGAATCGCATCACCCGGCCCTTTTCCTTTGCCCGGGGCCTGAGCGATTCCGCCTCGCGCACGAGCTCTTCCAGCAGAAACAGGTTTTCCTCCGGGGTTCTCTGTTTTTTTGTGCCGATGGTTTTCATTGGCTTAATTTACAGCTATCGATGACGCGTGTCAAGCCGGAACCCCGGAAGCCCCTGCAGGGAGCGGGCCCGTCTATCGATCAACGGGAGCGCCCGCCGGGGTAATCGTCAGTATTTCCAGATGATAGTATGTTCCGTCGCGCCCCTGGGTGAAGGTGCCGCCGGTCGATTCTGTCCGCTTCCGGACGATTCCCGTCACGGTGACGGTTTTCCCCCTGTAATCTTCGAGCTCGAACGCCGTGATCCAGTAGTTGCCCAGTGACGGATACTTCGTGTTCATAACGGTCCCCGTCACTTCGATACAGGTCCCTGCGTAGCGCTCCAGGCTCTCCCCAACCTGGACGACGGCGCACTTGACGGCGCCGTCATCCGCGCGCGTATCCCCGGCAGTGCACGGGCTTATCATCACGAACAATGCGATGATCGCCATTCCCGCGAGCATTCCTTTCCTTTGCGTGTTCCTCCCGGATGTTCCTCCAGTCTGAACTTAAAGATAGAGCCTGTTCCCCGTGCATGTCAAGCACAGGGGCCGCACTGCCCCCCGC
>CALMJO010000039.1 GCA_937864375.1 uncultured Spirochaetota bacterium | reverse complement strand
TGTCCTTTACAGACCTTTGGCAGATTCCATAGTCCGGAAAAACTGCATAGTTAAGTATGTAATCCTTTTCGCGCAGCAGCTCTTCCAGGTATCGCTTCGTGGCGATGGCCACAAGATAGGAGACCGAAAACCTGCTCAGCTTTCGAAAATCAGAAGCGAATTCGTTTTCATTCTTTTTGAAGCATATGGGAAAGCAATGCCAGAGCTTGAGGGGATCCCGCGGCTGGTACCTGACCAGCGTAGACCCTCCCTTGTACCGGTCGATGTCGCGCAAGACGCGCCGGAGGAGCATGACGACGACCTCCCGGCGGCTTGTATCCAGGCTGACGGCGGCCAGGGAAATCTTCACAAAGACGGCGTGGCTCATATTGATGGACGTGCGCAGCATTCCGTATCCTCCGGGACGAAGATGAGCGTCCCTTTAAATACGAATGGGTCATGAGTAACATGAACGCTTTTCGGGGTTTTTTTCCGGGAATGCGAGAATTAATGCGCCATTAGGCGGGTGCAGTACATAAAGCCTGAAAGCGATTACTATGAATGCTAAAATGGCCCGGTAATGCAGTCAGGTATCGCGGGTCACTCCGGCGCCCCTCCCCCGCTCTCCGCGTCCTCGCCCGCGAGCGAACCCTCGCGCCTCCGCGGCGGCAGCGGTCCCCTGTACTGGTACAGGTAGCACAGGATGCGCCCGTTGTAGAGCTTGCGGTTCTTGCCTGACTTTTTGCCGTAATGGCGCTCGAACTCGTCGTGGGCCGACAGTATGAAAAGCGACCATGAATCGAGCCTCCCGAACACCTCCCCCATCTCGCGGTAGAGCGCCTCGGCCTGGGCGCGGTCGCCCATGCGCTCGCCGTAGGGGGGATTGGTAATCACGCAGCCGTATTTTTTCTTGGAGCTGAATTCGGCGAGCGGCTTGTGCTGGAAGGTTATCGCGTCGGCGACTCCCGCGTTCAGGGCGTTCGCGCGCGCGCTCTTGAACACCTGCCAGTCGCTGTCCGACGCGAGGATCTGGAGCGGCTCCGTCGTCGCGAGGTCCCGCGCCTCCTCGCGCGCCTCATTCCAGGTTTTCGCGGGAAGGTGCGGCCAGGTTTCCGCGACGAATTTTCGCCTCAGGCCTGGCGCAATATTCCTGCCCGCGAGCGCCGCCTCGATGGCGATGGTGCCCGAGCCGCACATGGGGTCGGCCATGACGCGCGAGGGATCCCACCGGGAGAGCTGCACGATGGCCGCGGCGAGCGTTTCCCTGAGCGGCGCCTGGCCGCGCTCCTCGCGATAGCCGCGCTTGTGCAGCCCCGCCCCGCTCGTGTCGACGGTGATCGTGGCCACGTCCTTTAACAGCCCCACCTCGATGGTGTAGACGGGCCCGTCCTCCGCGAAGCGCTCGCGGCGGTATTTCATTTTCATTCGTTCGACGACGGCTTTCTTGGTGACCGACTGGCAGTCGGGGACGCTAAAGAGCTTGGATCGCACCGATTTTCCCGTGACGTGCATCTTCCCGTTCTCGGGGATGATCGTCTCCCATGGAATGGCCTTCACGCCCTGGAAGAGCTCCTCGAAGTCGGTCGTGGGGAATTCCGCCATCCGGAGCAGCAGCCTGTCCGCCGCGCGGAGCCACAGGTTGCAGCGCGCGATGTCCCGGTCCCCGGCCGGGAAGGTCACTCGCCCGTTTTCGGTGGCAAGGTCCGAATAGCCGAGCGCGGTGAGCTCCTGCGCGACGACCGATTCGATGCCAAAGGCGGATGTCGCGATGAGTTTCAGGGGATGCATCAGATGTTCAGGATGGCGCCCTCGCGGGCGATGTCGATCTCGAGGGAGCCGCGGTGCTTCGCGTTCATGCTCATGTAGGTCTTCGCGTTGGACAGCACCAGCTCGAGCTTTTCGTCGCTGTAGTCGGGCTCGTGGTGGAAGAGGATGAGCTTTTTCACGTTGAACTTGAGCGCGATGTCGATCGCGATGGACGCCGATGAATGCCCCCAGTCCACCTTGTCGATGGCCTCCTCGAACGTGTACTGGGTGTCGAACACGCAGACGTCGGCCCCCCAGAAGAACTCCTTGTAGGACTCGATCCGGTCGATCTCGTCGATGTTGAACTCGCAGTCGCTCGTGAACACGAAGGCCTTGCCGTTCTCCTCGATCCGGTAGCCGAACGCGCCCCCGGGATGGTGCATGCGCTTGTTGATGATCTTAATGTTGTTGTGGTAGAACGCGGCTTCCTTTTCCAGGATGAAGAATTCCTTGGTCGCGAACATGTAGTCGAGGTTGACCGGGAAGTGGGAGAACACCTGCTGGTATTCCACCCGCGCCTTGATATCCTTGAAGGGAGAATAGATGTTGAACCGGTTGCCCTTTATATAGAAGGGCACGAAGAAGGGAATGCCCTGCACGTGGTCCCAGTGCGTGTGGGTCATGAGGATGGTCCCTATCCCGGTGCCCTTGCCGAATTCGGTCTTCATGAGCTCCGCGCCCAGGTTCTTGATCCCGGTGCCGCAGTCGATGATCAGGATTTCGCCGTCCTCGGTGCGCACCTCCAGGCAGGTCGTGTTCCCGCCGTAGGTCCCCTTGACGGAATGGGGGAGCGAATCGATATAGCGCTCGATCGCCTCGTCCGAGGAGATGTCGCCGGGCGTGGCCAGCCGGAGCGCACGCGTGAGCTTTTCACGGATTATGGTCCCCGTGGGAGGCGTTGGAATGGAGCCCCTCACGCCCCAGAAGCGGACTTTCATAACAGGTTCCCGGTCACGATATGTGTAGTGAGAAATGGACGCTGCGACAATAAATAATGACCTTAACCGTGCAGGGTATATTTCGCAATATATTTTCGCCCCCTCCGACTAAATTTAAGGGAAATTTTTTCCACAAATAACTTGACACTCCGGGGCCCCTATATATTTTCGTATGGGTCATGTAGAGGGAACTCTCCTCACCGCCGCACCACTCGATCTCCCAACACGGATCCGGACTCACACAGCACGACTCGCGGTGCGCACCCGTGCGCGCGCGCGTGGACCATAGGAGGTGTCCCATGCAGTTTTCGGAACGCATACTCAGGGTTAAGCCGTCGGCGACGCTCGCCATAACGGCGCTGGCCAATTCGCTCAAGGCGAAGGGGATCGACGTCATAGGATTCGGCACGGGGGAGCCCGACTTCGACACGCCCACCTTCATCAAGATGGCGGCGATCCAGGCCATCGAGTCCGGTAAAACGAAGTACACCCCCGCCGGAGGCATACCTGAGCTCAAGAAGGCGATCTGCGAGAAGTTCCGGCGCGACAACGCGCTCGACTACGAGCCCTCGCAGGTCACCGTGAACTGCGGCGGCAAGCATTCGTTCTACAACCTCATCCAGGTGCTCATTGACGCGGGCGACGAGGTGATCATCCCGGCCCCGTACTGGGTTTCGTACCCGCCCATCGTGCTCCTGGCGGGCGGCACGCCGGTGATCGTACCCACCGCCGAGGAAAACGGCTTCAAGCTCACCCCCGCGCAGCTCGAAAAGGCGATCACCCCGCGCACGCGCGCGGTCATACTGAACTCTCCCTCGAACCCCACGGGCTCAACCTACTCACGCGCCGAACTAGAGTCGCTTGCCGGCATTCTCGAAAAGCGCGACATCCTGATCATTAGCGACGACATCTACGAGTCGATTCTGTACGACGGCCGCACGTTCATCAACATCGCCAACCTGTCGGAATCTCTGAAGAAGAAGACGATTGTGCTGAACGGCGTATCCAAGGCCTACTCCATGACCGGCTGGCGCATAGGCTACATGGCCGCCGACAAGGAGATCATCGCCAAGGCGGAGATTCTGCAGAGCCAGTCCACCTCCAACCCCACGTCAATTTCGCAGTGGGCCTCGGTGGAGGCGCTCCTGGGCGACCAGGGCGTGATCGGGGACATGGTCGAGGCGTTCGACCGGCGCAGGGCCGTCATCGTCAGGATGCTGAACGAGGCCCCCGGCGTGCACTGCATGAGCCCCGAGGGCGCGTTCTACGCCTTCCCGAACATAAGCGGCGTGGCAAAGCTCCCCGGCTGGGCGAAGCTCCGCGAGAAATACACGGACCCCAACCTCTCGTCTGCGGTAACGGCATTCCTCCTCGAGGTGGCCCAGGTCGCGGTGGTGCCGGGCGTGGAATTCGGCGACGACAACTTCATACGGCTCTCCTTCGCGACATCGGACGAAAACATCGTGCGCGGCTGCGAGCGTATAAAGGAAGCGCTGGGGAAGCTGGCGTAGCACGAAGGCGGACGGGTTGCAGCGGCCGATCGCGATCGGCCACTGCGGCATTATAAATTTATATACATGCCGCAAAAATTGTGCTTGCAGGCACCGGCACCCTGAATATGGTTCATTTCTAGGCCATTCCCTGGAGGTACGCGCAATGAAGTCCCGCCATCACATGCTTATCATCATTCTCATGATCGCCGCGCTCCCGCTTTGGAACTGTTCCGGCGGACCGGGAACCGCGCATGTGACGGTCAACCTGGGGCTCCCGGCCCACGCATCCTTCCAGGCCGCGCCCACGGCGTTCGAGCGAATCTGTGCCCTGCTTCCGTTCTTTCCCACGCGCGCGATTGCGGCGGCGCCCGACCTGGTGGACATCACCGGCGTCAGGCTCGATGTCACCCAGGGAGGATCGAGCATATTCAGCGAAAATTTTGCGCCTACGACCACGTCCGTTTCGGCCGACGTCCCCTCGGGGAGCGGGCTCACGATCACCGCGACGGTGATCATGGACCCCGCCAATGCGAGCGCCGTGCTGGAATACGCGGGAAGCGCGAACGTGGACCTTGCCGCGGGCGACGACGTGACGATCGCGATTCAGATGATGGCGAGCGAGACGAAGATTGTGGTGCCGGATTATTATAATAACAGGGTTAAACAAGTCACCTATATAACAAGCCCGATGAATGGAGCCTTGCATTCCACTGCTACTTTCAATTCACCCATGGACATTGCGTTCGACGCGCAGGGAAGGATCTATGTCGCCAGCGCGAATGGACTGCAAAGGATTGATACTATAAGTAGCATCGAAACGATGCCCTATGCCGCCGAGAGCGCGGTCACGGCAGTAGCGATCAACCGGGCCGCAGGCCTACTGTATTATGCGGATGGAAACGGTTCTTATCTTATAAGAAGCGATCTTGATGGCGAAGTCAATACTAACCTGGACCTGTTGGACCGAATAGCGGATATCACGGGGATCGCGATAGCAAACGATGGGACTCTATACCTCTCTGGCACCGACGGCGGTTATCCAGCAATAATTCATTACAATCCTTCGAGCCAAGCGATTCTCGGCTCATATACCGATAGCGAGGTTCTCCAGTATATACCGCAGCATATCCTCTACAAGGATTCATCGATTTACGCAATTCATTGCAATGACGATATCGCTTTAGGCGAAATAGTAATCCTCTCACCGGCCCTTGCGTTCAGAGATACGGCTGGATCGGTAAATCATGATGCCATTTCAGGAATAAGCAGCGACCCCATGGTTTTCCATCACCCCATCCACTTCGTCGCGATATTGAACAGGAAGTTCACGCTCATGGATAATGATACGTATTCTAATTATGATCGTATCGTCTCTTTCGACAATATGAGCGGGGACAACTGGCAGGCTTACGCCGACATGGGCAGTGCCGGTAGCACATCCAATTTCGATTTCTACTCATACTCGATTTATATTGGATCGTGAGATCGCATCATGCCCATCACCATACTGCCGCCCCCTCGAGGGGCGGTATTCACATGAGCGCGACTCATTCGTGAGGAACACCAATGACCGCGCAAACTAGTATCGGTCCCGACGCAAGGTGCATCGGCCTGCGCCTGCAAATCACCAGGGTCTCCGGGGACTCCTGCTTGGCGTACGACCCGGTTTCATCCGGCTCTCTTAGTATCCATGGAACCCTTGCCGCCCTTCTTCCCAGGATCGCAACATTCAGAACCTTTGAAGAGCACGCCCGCGAGGCGGCTAAAAGCGGCTGGGGCGGAGGCGACGCCAGCCTCGCGCGCGACGCGCTCCGGGAGCTCGCCGCGATGGGACTTGTCGTCACAGGAGACGAAATTGTGCGGCAAATCGCCCGGCAGCGAGGCGACGAACCCGAACCCATCTCGGTGCTGGTGTGGCCTACGAAGGATCGCGAGGAGCTGCTTCTTCGTAGTGTGAAAAGCTTTATCGGGAACGCGCGCGCATACGGCAGGTCCCCCCTGTACTGCGTTCTGAACGATTCCGCGAGCGTTTCAAGGGAGCCCGCCCTGCTTGGCGCGCTTGCACGGATCTCGCATGAAACGGGCTCACCTTTCCGTTACGCGGGAATGAACGAGAAGGCCGCGTTCATCGGGAAACTCAGCGAACGCCTAGCCCCGGAAGGGTGCCCTCCGGACGTGATCCGCTTCGCGCTTTCGGACTTCCTCCGGTGCGGGCCTACCTACGGCGCAAACAGGAATGCCTCGTTCCTCTCGACGGCCGGGCGCATGGTGTTTTCAGTCGACGACGACATCGTATGCGCGCCCGCGCCCGCGCCCGTGATGGAACGGGGGATGGCGCTGGTCGAAATACCGGACCCGGCGGAGCACTATTTCTACAACAGCCGCGATGAATTGCTGAAGGCCGTGGCGCTCCGCGATACCGACATACTGGCCGTGCATGAGGAGCTCCTGGGACGCACGGTCGCCTCCATCATGAATGATGAAAACACCACGGGCGATATCAGACTTGATATGGGGGGAGGCCCGTTCCTTGAATCGCTCCTCACCGGGCCCGTTCGCGTAGCGGCTACCATGGGCGGCTCCTATGGAGACTCGGGGACCGGCACTCCACGCGCACTGCTCATCATGACCGGCGCCAGCAGGGAAAGGCTCACGGCCTCCGAAAACGCCTACCGTGAGTCTTTCAGGTCGAGGGAGCTTGTCCAGGTTTTTACCCGCACAAGCATCTCCCCCGCGCCCTATTTCCAGACGATGAATGTTGGCCTTGATAATCGTGTTATCCTTCCCCCCGCGATCCCGGTGCTCAGGGGGGAGGACTACATCTTCGCAAACACCATCCGGATTTGCATGCGGAACCATGTTCTGGGATTTCCTCCATGGGCTCTCGCACATTTTCCAGGGGAAACCCGTGCATTTACAGAAAACGCCGCCATTCTCCCGGCGCTCTTCTTCTCCGAACAGGCCTTCATCGCCATCCACTCCTTCACGCCCTCACCCGGAATGGACGCCCCCCGAGACCGGATGCAGGCGCTGGGGACGCACCTCCGGAGCATCGCATCAATGGACGGAGCGGATTACGAGTCCTTCATAAAATCGCGGTGGATCGCGCAGGCGGGCTACCGCATAGGACTCATGGAGAACAGCCTCATGGAATATGGTCACCAGCCCTCCTTCTGGGCGCGCGACCTGGAGCGCGCTATAAAATCCATGGAGGAGTTCGCGCTTAAAGGCGAGGCGTCTGTGCCGAGCGATTTATTGCAGGGACGCACGCCTTCCGAAGCGCGCGCGCTGGGGAAAAAGATCCTGGGAATGTACGGCGAGCTCCTCTACTGGTGGCCCCTCATCTATGACACCGCGCGCGCGATGAAGCAGGAGGGCGTGGAAATCACGCGCGCATTGTAGGGGCCGACGGAATCGGCCCTTACAAACCGATCGCAATCGACCCCTACAGTGCCGCGGGCAAAAATTCCTTGCATATTCATGCATTTCCGTTTTTCATCCGGGCATATATGAGCAAAGATAATAAATCCCGTGCGGGGCAGGGAGCCGGTAACGGGCCGGTCGCGACCGGCCCCGACAATGCGAGCCGCAACGCCGGCCTTGACGCGCTCCGGGGCCTTGCCGTCATGCTCATGATCCAGCAGCACCTCATGGCCTGGCTGTGGAGCGAGCCCTGGATCAACATGACCGCGATCTTCCGGGAGCATCCGTTCATGATGGCGCTCAACGGCACCGGCTCGATGGCCGCGCCCCTGTTCATCACGCTCGCGGGCGCGGGATCGGTCTTCCTGTACCGCGGTCGGCCCTCCCCCCGGAAGACGCTCCTCGTACACGGCGCGTCGATTCTCGCACTGGGCTACCTCCTGAACGCGCTCACGCCGCACTGGTTTTCCATCGGGTCGTGGTACGTGCTGCACCTCATAGGCTTTTCGCTCGTCCTGTCCGCGGCGCTCAACAGGCTTCCCTCCTGGGCGCTCGCGCTCCTCGCGCTCGCCTTCCTCGCCGGCGCGGTGCTCGCGCAGTCATGGCTCGACTCGCCGCTCTTCCTCAACCGGACGCGAATTTCCGACTTCAGGCAGGCGGGCGGCGTCTTGCGCCTCGCGCTCGCGGAGGGACACTTCCCCATTTTACCGTGGACCGCTTTCTTCATCGCCGGAATGATCGCCGCCAGGCTCATTGCTGCCCGGCGGATGCGCGCGCTCGAGCTCGCCGGCATCGCGTGCATCGCCGCGGGAGCGGTGCTGGGCCTGTTGTACAACCAGGGCTTCGCCTTCGCGACCTACGGTCCCTTTTACAGGGCGTTCGTGTTCCAGCCGCACTTCTATCCCGGCCAGCCTCCTCTTCTCCTTATGCTCTGTGGAGGGACGCTCTTCGCCATTTCGCTCTTCGCGCGCCTGGGGGCAATCGAGGCGATCCGCGACGGTAACCCGCTGGCGGCCCTGGGGCGCGCCTCCCTGACCGCGTTCATGATCCACGCCCTCGTCTTCATGGAGCTCAGCCGGCTCGCGGGCACCTTCAAGGTTTTTTCCGCCCACGCGACCCTCGCGATCATCGCGGCGGTGCTCCTGCTGTTCACTCTGGGGGCCCGCACGTGGAGCAGGCACCGCTACAAGTACGGCTTCGAATGGCTTGTGCGCCTCCCGGCCGAGTGATCTCTCGTTTCCTCCTTGCGAATACCGGAAAACACGCCCGTTAAATTTTTCATCCACCGTTGAATTCCGCCGCGTCCTTGAGTATCATGTAAGATTCCGGGCGGCGGGCTCCTCTATCCTCCCGGAGTGTGCGTTGAGGAGGAAAACAATGAGAAAACCAGTCGGAGCGGTTCTGCTCCTTTTACTTGCAATCGCATTAGGGTGTTCGGATTCAAACTATGCCAGGGTAACGATCCACCTGGGAGACCAGGATCTGGCCAGGGCCGAGTCGCCTTCCCTTATCGACAGGGTCCTCAGGCTCATGGCTACCAGGGCCGAGGCGGTCGCCGGGTGGCAATCCACGTACGACAGCCTCAAGGTTGTCGCGGAGGGTGACGGCCTGGTGCTCGCGCAGGCATCAATCCCGGTCGAGGCGACCCGGTTCTCCATCGAGGTGCCTGCGGGCGCGGACAGGACCATAACCGTATACGCCAGGAACGATTCCTACGGAATCAATTACGGCGGAACGGCCCGGGTCGATCTTGCGCCGGGAGACGATGTTTCGGTTTCCATCCGGATGCTGCAGATGGTGCCGATCACCGGCGTCAACGGCGATTATGGCTCATACGTTTACATAACATGGGACACTGCAAATCAGGTGGGCGCGGCGAGCGTGATCGGCTATAAAGTGCACCGATCCACGAACGATGACGGTCCTTATTCCCTGGCGGGTGAGACAAGCTACCCATACCTATACGACGATGGAACGATCCTGCCGCTCAGCGACGGCACGTTTTATTTTTACAGGGTAAGCGTTGTTACAAGCCTGGGCGAGGGAGTTCCCAGCACGCCCATGGGCGATACGTATATCTATAACAACAACCTGTAAGCCCTCGGCCCGGTGCGTAATTAGCGCACCGGGCACCGGGGAGTCGAGAAGGCCATGGCAAATCCGCACCATGCGCAGACAATCGCGGGTGCGGCAGTACCATGCAAAAAACATGCAATAAACTTGCATTCTTCCCCATTTTCATTGTATTTTATGTATGAAGCGGAAAGGGGTCCGG
The DNA here is from genome assembly GCA_937864375.1 of uncultured Spirochaetota bacterium. Lineage (GTDB taxonomy): Bacteria > Spirochaetota > UBA4802 > UBA4802 > UBA5368 > FW300-bin19. Next base: position 8,122 of record CALMJO010000039.1, on the reverse strand, counting down.
TTAACATACGCCCCGCCAGGATACCTGTGGAGGAATAACGCATGAAAACCCGATGGATGCTCATTATCCTTGCCGTTGCCGCGCTTGCCATAGGCTGCTCGGACTCCAACATGGCGCGGGTGACGATAGTTATTGGCGACCATAGCATTGCGAAGGCGGAGGCGCCCTCGCTGATTGACCGGGTTTTAAGTCTTTTCAGCACCAGGGTTGAAGCTGCAATGTGGCCAAGTGCACATGGAGCTCTTACCCTGATTATTTCTACGGGAGGAGCGCAGATTCTAAGCGCGCCGATTCCAACGGGCGCAACGAGCTTTTCCGCGGAAGTTCCAGCAGGGAACAACCTCGAACTGACTGTTATTTCAATTGCAGACGATGGGTATGGAGGACTGTATACAAACTATGGGGCGAGCGCAACAATAGATCTCGCTCCCGGTGATGACACTACCGTGGTACTCACCATGCTCCAAATGACGAAAATAATATATATTGATGGAAACTATGGTTCAAGCGTAGAACTCAGTTGGGATTCAGCAGAGAACCAGGGATCCGCAACGATAGAAGGGTATAATATATACAGATCGACCGATCTTAATGGAACCTATTCTCTGGTGGGCTCCAAGGAAGGACAGTATAACACAACTCACTCCGATTACCTTGATTTAGTCAATGGAAGCGCCTATTTTTATAAAATCAGCATACAAACCACGATCGGCGAAGGGATCCCCTGTGATCCATCGGGGACAATCTATGTTTATAATCCCTGATTCTGCTAGCAATTATTGATAATAAAACCAGGTAGAGATCATCTCGCCACCATAGCATATTATGTGATATATTAACAATCTGGCTGCGCCCTTATGTCTATGGTTCCGCTCTGTTTCCCTCCGCTTCAATCTTATTATTATAGCCTTGTTTTCGTAAACCATATGCACGCCCCGGTGTTCGCAGGAGAATGCGCTTCCGCTTAAATGGATACAGATTATGGGTGCATGCCCGCCGAGTAACACGACCGTGCGTCTCCACGGGGAACCGCGCCAATTCCCGGATCCCGTTAATCGGACCCCAAAACCGATTATTTTTTTTATTGCAAGCGCGCCATTTCCGGGTATTGTATACATGCACTTCACAATCTCCGGAGGCGCCATGAATCCTTATGTGATCGTTCCCTTGTTCATAATCTGCTTCGCCCTCCTGTGGACGGGCGTAATCGGGCTCATCGCGGTGCTGGGCGGCTGGCGCTCGCTGGCGGCGGCATATCCTCTACCCGCGCGAACGCTTGGCGAAGGAAGGCGCTTTGGCATGCAGTCAATGCGGCTGGGATTCCTTGGAAACTACAACAGCGTCCTGGCGATCACGGTATACCGGGACGGCGTGGTGCTCGTTCCCATCATGCTGTTCAAGGCCTTCCATCCTCCCGTGTTCATACCCTTCACCGCCATGGCCGGCGCGAAACGCGGGAAGTTCATACTTCACTGGGTGAGCTTCCGTGCAGGGAAGAAAAACATCCGGATCACGGGCTCATCGGCGAGCGGGATAGCGGAGGCGCTGGGAGTGTAAGGGAGCTTTATTTTCCAAGATCGGCGAGCATGCACCGGACGGTTTCCGCGAGCCTGGGCATGTGAGTCCTGCACACATCAAGGACGATTTCCTCGTCAACATCGAAATAATGATGGCTGATGATATCCCGCATTCCCTTCGCGTCCTTCCAGTCGATTTCGGAATAACGGTTAAGCAGGTCCCTGTTGGTAATATTATCGAGGTTTTTCAGGCTTTCACCTATCGCGATAATCAGCATGTAAATTGAATCAAGCCTCATCCGTCCCTCTTTGGTCTCGAGTAATTCGCTGGCTGAAGCAATCGATCAGCTCCGGTCCATGATGGTGACAGCCGCGTCCAGGATGTCACGGAGCAGGCCTGTCACCAGTTCTTTATCGAACATACACGGCCTCGTGCTCGATCGCCTTCTTCAGGGATTGATTCATCCTTTGACGATACCTTATGACATCGACCCTCCGATGCAGTCTGTCTTCCAGGCTTCGCTTGATTCCCAGCATGCTTGACGCATCAGGGCGTTCCAGCTCCACCACGATATCGATATCGCTTTACTCCCGCAACTCGCCCCTTGCGGCCGACCCGAAAAGGCCAAGACGAATGATGGCGTAGCGGGAACCGTTGTCGGCCATAAATGAGCGGAGAGTGTCCAGTATTTCTTCCCTTCCCATGTTCGATCAGCCTCTCCAGCCAAGTGTGATAATTATTCCAACGGCTGTATTCTGCTATCTTGAAACTTTTCTGTCAATAGGATTATCCCATGCCAAACCCTCGCGGAGAGAACGGGAATCTCCGGACTACGGGCTCATCGGCGAACGAGATCGCGACGGCGCCGGGGCTCGGCTGAGTTCATCAACCCTGCGCTCTATTTCCGCAACTGCGCGATCGAGCGCGCGATAAATGTCGTCATTCGTGAAACGCAGAAAATGAATCCCAAAGCCTTCAATGTATTCCTGCCGAATACGATCCCTTTCCCTGGCTCCCGGCTTCGAATGACTGGGCCCATCAATTTCGACTGCAAGGCGAATTGACGGCGCGTAGAAATCCAGAACATATCTCCCCACGCCATACTGGCGGCGAAACTTGACTCCTCTCACACGCCTGTGGCGAATTCTATTCCAAAGTAATTCCTCGGCCGGAATGCGCGCTTTTCTAAGCTTCTGCCTCAGGGACTTGAACCTGTGACGATTGAATATGATTGTCATTCGCAGCTCCTATAGTTGCAGGGTTAAACTTGGCTCTGCCTCTTCATGCCATACCCACAGGGACGCTTACCCCATCCCACCCTTCCCCTTTTCACGGGGAAGGGGAATGGGCAGGGATGCGAAATTGCGCATCGTGCAGCCTGCATCCGATCACAGCCGACCGGCTTCCCCCCACAACGCACTCCCCTTGGTTCAGCGGCACGATCATGGGCAGAGACGCACCATTGCGCATTGTGCAGCCCGCGGCCCGATCACAGCCGACCGGTTTCCCCCCACAACGCACTCCCCTTGGTTCAGCGGCACGACCATGGGCAGAGACGCACCATTGCGCATTGTGGCAGCCCGCATCCCGTTCATAGCCGACCGGCTTCCCCCTACAATGCACTCCGCCTGGTTCAGCGGCACGATCATGGGCAGAGACGCACCATTGCGCATCGTGCAGCCTGCAGCCCGATCCCAGCCGACCGGCTTCCCCCCACAACGCACTCCCCCTTTGTGCAAGGGGGAGCCGGAGGGGGTGCATCTACTACGGACGAGCTCCCCGGAAAACAGATCGATTTCACTTCTACAACCGCTTTTCTTCGCATCGGCATTTGACTCTCCACCCCGGTTTTTGTATCTTGTTCGATCCGTGTTTAACCGGGAGGAAGATCATCATGAACCGGAAATCGCGTGCAGTATCTTTTTGGAGCGCCCTTTCACCGTCATTATTCCTCGGTATAGGAGCGCTTACCATGAATGAGCTCGAAGCGGGGATTCCGGTTCCTTCACCCCGCGAGCGACCGTCCGTTCAGACTGCACTTTATGTACAAAAGTCGCACATATTTCTTGACATGAGACATATAATGAACTACGTTCACCCGCGGAAGGTCAAAAAATTAAATGTTGTACATTTCCCGGCTCCGCGGAGTAGTATACATTATATAGACAGACTTAGCGTGCGGAGCGTGGTATGAAAACGGGGAGAATAAAAGCGGTATTCACAGTACTGCTGATGTGTTGTGTACTTGTAGCTGCTTCCGGGTGTTCAAATTCAGACATGGCAAGGGTTACGATTAGCCTGGGGATTCCTCCCCAGGCGAAGGCGTTTGCGACCCCCCTGTTCGACCGGATTCTCGCGATTTTGAGCTTTTCATCACGCCTGAATGCGGCGCCTCCCGGCGGTATTGAAGACCTCGTCATTTCGATCGAACTGGGCGGCAACGAGATTGCCCGGAAAACCTTCATGGATGGCAGCGCGGAATGGCAAAGCGATTCCGCGTCCTTCGAGATCGCCAGCGGCGGGCCCTACCGGTTCGTCATCTTGGGACGCGGCGGCGATTTAAATGAAGATTCCATCCCGGATCGGGTTTATGGGGGAATAGGAACCCTGGAAAGCGTCGCGGCAGGCGATGAGGTGTCACTCTCCATTCAAATGGGGGACCTGCCTGTCCCTGATAGCGATTTCTGGTTCAATAATGTTATCCGCACTACAAACCAGCAGGGAACACCTCTCAATTTGATACAGGTTTCCTATGAAGGTGTCTTCACTGGATATATCCTTTACAGGGCAACGAATTCGGACAGTGCTCCCTATAGCCGCATCGCCACTTTTTCATACGAATCGAGTTCCTATGAAGATTTCGCCATCAATGCTTCGAATACCTATTATTACAAGGTCTCAGCATACAACGCATTCGGTGAAGGAGACATGACTTATTATATTCCGGATAATAACTAATTACCGATGATACTTACGCATGTACTGCGCATCGAATATCGAACGGTGATCTAGTCGAGGTTCTTAGTGGGGGAAAAGAAATGAAAAAAACTACACAGCGTATAGCCATTCTCGCAGTTCTGGCATTCACATTCGTTGGCTGTTCAAACTCCGACATGGCGCGCGTCACGATCAAATTTGGCATCCCGCCCCAGGCGAAGGCGTACACTCCATCGCTCTTCGACAGGATCGTTTCGCTAATTAGTTTTTCTACGAAAGCGAATGCAAATCCGCCTGAATCGCTTTACCGCGATATAAATAGGATTGATATTTTAGTTTTATCAGGGACCAGGGAAATCACTTCTTCCACGATAACACAGGGATCGTCTGATTGGAATGAAGGAATAGCGTCCCTTGAATTACCTGCGGGTGGGCCTTATACCTTCTATGTCAACGGACAGGAGGAATATGAAGGCTTCAGCTACACCTATTACAAAGGATTTACTCTAGTAGAATCGCTGATTGCAGGTTCCAATACATCTATTACAATAAATATGGGGTTGATTCCATCCGCGAACATGGAAGATTATTCTTTTACCGCCTACTTCAGCGATGGAACAGAGCTCAGGTTCAATTATATGAACGATACTATTCCAGATCTCATTCGCGGGGTAAGAATATATAAGGCAACTGCTAGATATAATGAATTCCAGGATACCTGGGAAACGGGTTCATATTCACTTTTTATGGAGACAGTACCAGAGGCAGGTGTAATCACGTATATACCTGAGGACAACATGGCCTATTGGGACTCCTGTGACATTCCACCTGACGGGTATGAGATCAGTGTTTACAAAGTAATTCCATTTAACGAGTTCGGGGAAGGAGATGCGATCGAACAATTATCCTTCCAGGGAGGATGCTTAAACTAATAAATCGAATCACGCAGCGTTGAATAACATATGCACTTAATGCAGATCTGTGACAATAAATTGATTCGAATAACGCATCACATTAAGGAGGAAACACCATGAAAAAAACCACACTGCTTATGACCATACTCTCGGTCCTGGCGTTCGGCACCGCGGGCTATTCTGCGGTCACCGCGACCGCGGTCAACGGCTACGCGGCGTACATTACCCCGGGCGGGGCATGGAACGTCATGTACGCCGGCGTTACGATACCGGAAGGCACCCTCGTGAGCACGGGGATGTTCTCCTCGGTCGACTTCAACATAGACGGCCATGATATGACAGTGGAGCAGCTCACCACGATCAAGATCTACAAGAGCCTTGTTACCGGCGAGGAGACGGAGTCGAGCGTGGGCCTGAGCTACGGCAGCGTCACCGCGAAGATCAACAAGATAGGCGCGGTCAAGACGAAGTTCAACATCACCACCCCGGTGGCGACGTCGAGCGTGCGCGGCACGAAGGAGCGCATTTCGAACGGACCCATTCGCGGAATGAGCGCCCAGGCGCTGTCGGGCAGGCTCTCGCTGCATAATTCGCGCGGCGTAAGGACCTCGGTAGCCGGCAGGTCGTTCTTCAGTCTTACCGGCGGCAGCGCACGGCCGGAACCGCTCCTTGCGGGCGAGCGCGGCAACTCGCTCACCAAGGTCACGCCGGACGGGATGACGTCCGAGGAGCAGCAGGCCGGACAGATCTACAGTGACGTGATCGGCAATTCCGAGTCTCCTGTCGATATCGTCGATCAACTGACAGGAGGAACGGCCAGGGTTAACGTGAACCTGGTTTGGCCGTAAGTCGAACCTACTATTCAACAAGAACGTGTGAGAGGATATAAATGAAAAAGATTCTCGCGTTATTCTTCGTTCTCTGCGCCTCCGCGCTGGCCGCGCAGGACATCGCATTCGTGAACGATCTCGCGAAAAAGGAAACGGCCACATTCGGCGACGCGGCGAAGCTCTTCGTGGTCGCCGCGGGCGGACAGTCGCAGGGCTTCGAGGCGGACGCGCAGTTCCTGGAGTCCAAGGGCATCATCAAGGCCTCCGGGTACGCCGAGGGCGACAGGCTGCGGAAGGGGACGCTCGCGCTCATGATCGCGAACCACATGAAACTGGGCGACTCGCTCATGTTCGCCCTCATCGGCACCAGGCGCTACGCGGTGACCGCCTGCGTCGCGGCCGAAATAATGATTCCCGGCGGCGGCGAATGGGACATCCTGAGCGGAAGCGAACTCATTGAAACGATCCGCGTCATGGCCGAAAAGTCGGGAGGCGCCAAATGAAAAAGCTCTATTCCTTGTGTGCGGCGATTCTTTTTGTCCTCATGGCCGTACCCGCGTTCGCGCAGGCGCCCGGCTATGCGAGCGAGGACGGATTTATCCCGGACCTGAACAGGGACCCGGACATGGCGGTTGCCGGAAGGAACAAAGCGCCGTTCATCTTCAGCTACGGCGGCTGGGTAACCCCCGTGTTCATGGATGAAAAACGCGGCTCGGCCGATGCTACACCCTCAACCATTACGACCGCAAAGCTCTGGCTCCAGATGACGCTGTGGGGCAACGCGTTCATCTATGTGCGCGGCAAAAACGACTACTACATCCCCATCCGCGACAACAAGTTCCAGTCCGAGTTGGACAATAACGTCTACGACCTTGACGTGGGCTACCTGAACTGGAGCACGGATTCGGGAAGCTTGCGGCTCGCCCTGGGACGGAAGTTCTACGTCATAGGAACGGGACTCGTGATGAACGGCCGCGCCGACGGCGGCGAGCTGAACCTCTACACGAGCATCGTGGACATCAAGGCGTTCGGGGCCTACTCCGGCTATTTAAAGAAGGACAACAATCCGTACGGATTGAGCTCCAGGGACATTTCGGACGGATCCAGGCGCGTATTCGCCGGTGGCACGATCGAGCGCGGGTTCCTCAACCAGACGTTCTATCTGCTTGGCCTCATGCAGACGGACAAGGGTAAGGAGGACTCCACGCAGAAGTCCCGCTACCAGTCTCAGTATTACGGCGCCGGCCTGAAGGGCGTGCTCGCCGACGGGCTGGATTACTATGCGGAATTCATCTACGAGATGGGCGAAAGCTACATCGGCACCACCAACGAGAAGGCGGACATCAAGGCCATGGCCTGGATGCTGGGCGTGAATTATTACATGGACATAAAGTTCAAGCCTGCGATCCTCTTCCAGTACGCGTACGGCTCCGGCGACAAGGACCGCTCGGGCTACAAGAGCCCCACTGGCAACACGCTTGGCGACGACAAAGGTTTCATGACGTTCGGGACCTACCAGGGCGGCTATGCGCTGCGGCCCACGCTCGCGAACCTGCATGTGGCCAGGCTGGGTTTCTCGTTCGTGCCCTTCTACGCGTCCACGTCCCCCACGGTGAGGCGGATGAACCTGCTTTTCTACTACACCTACTACATGAAGGATCAATCCAGGGGAGCCATCAATGCGGGTGATGAGGCGACTAAAAACAGCACCGACGTGGGCCAGGGGATCGATGCATCGTTCAGGTGGGCGATTTTCCAGGACCTTGCGTTCTTCTTTAACTATGCAGTATTTCTTCCGGGAGGCGCGTATGAATCGTCCGAGCCCAAAAGGCATTTCGTCATGGCGGGTTTCAACCTGAGCTTCTAGATTTAGCGCTTTACATTTTTCACAACCTGACTATAGTACTGAAGGGAAGCTTAAGC
>CALMJO010000038.1 GCA_937864375.1 uncultured Spirochaetota bacterium | reverse complement strand
CGTGCCGTATTCCCGTTCGAGCCGCATGCAGGGGATTCCGGCCGCCTCCAGGTCGCGCTCGAAGAGGCCGTTTTCGGAACCGTGCAGGTCGCAGAAGCGGATGTTCTGCAGCACCACCCCGTCCACCCGCGCACTCGCCGCCTTGTCCCGGAGCGCCCGGAGCCGCGCGGCATACTCGCCGTACATGCGCGGGCACTCGTTCCTGGCGAGGTAGCGCTTCGCCAGGGCGGTCAGCGGGTCCCCGTCCTCGTCGACCGGCTCCTCGCGGAACCGCGCGCTGAAGCAGAGGTTGTCGGCGACCACGAGCGCCCTGCTACCCTCGATGACGCGGACGAGCTCCACGTCGTCGTTCGCGCTGCCCACGAGCATGATGCGCACCTTGTCCGTTATGCGCGATTGACCGTTCTCGAGCCCGGGGACGAGTTCCTCCAGGAGGCGCACATAAGCGTCCCTGGGCATGGTGGTCCCCGCCATTATTACCGCGAGCGCGTCGGCCCCCGTTTCGGGCGGACCGTCCATGGTGCGCAGCGCGTCGAACCGGGACAGCAGTTCCCGGCTCCTGTTGTACAGCCTGATCGATTCCCGGAGCGCCTCGGTGTCGATCGCGACCGAAAAGTGCTCTTCGACGGCATTTTTCAGGCGGCATATCTCGTCGTTGAACCATTCCACGGTGTAGTCCGTAAACTTGTGCGGGACGCCAAAGTGAAAGAAGAATCCGGGGAGTATTCCCCCGCGGTCTTCCGCCGCCTTCCTCCAGCATTCGTCCAGGCGGCGCATGGAATCGCAGCCGGGCGTGATAACGGCGCCGTCCAGGAAAGAGAAGCGGCCCTCGCCCGCGAGCTGCAGCATGCACTTGGGCAGGCTGCAGATGAAGGGGCCAAAATACGTGTCCCCTATCGTGGTGTCGGAGGCGCCGAATCCCCGGATGCGGTACGGCAGTATCCCCGCCGCGAAGAGCATCTCGTCGGGAAGGTATGAGCAGGTATAGCCCACCACCTTTTTCCCCGTTGCGCGCCATGCGGTCACGAACGGGTTACCCAGACCGGTCGCCGCTTCCCTGAATCCGTCCATCATGGCTTCACCTCCCCGCCCGCAAGCGCCGCGCGGAGCCTGCCCAGGGCACGTTCCGTCTCCGCGGATCTCTCCGCGCGGGACTCCTGCACGAGCTCCGCGATACCCTCGACTATCACCGGCACGATATCCGGGGCAAGCGGCCTGAGCGCCGCGGCCAGGTCGCCGGCCATCCGCGTCGCCGTTTCCGAGACCCGTTCACGGTCAAGCGACCCGGTGAACGCCTCCAGCGCATTGGCGAACGCCCCCGGCGCCGATTTGCGCGCGCGGGCAAGAATGTCGCACAATGCGTTCACCCCCGCGGCCCACGCCGGAAGGTCAAGGTCGCCCAGCCCCGCTTCGAGCGCGTCGGCGATCTCCTGTTCCGACAGCGCGCTTCCCGCGCTTTCAAGAAACCGGGCGCGCGTGCGCGCGCCCGCCCCCGCGTCCCTGAACCGGGCGCGCAGCATTCCCCGGGCGAGCTCCGGCCGTTCCCGCGCCTCGTCGGCCAGCGCGCCCGCGAGCGACTCCCCGATTTCGCGCAGCGCGTCGCCCGCCCTGAACAGGAGCCCCGCGTCCACCGCGCCCGCGACCGTGCGCACCAGCCGCCCGAGTTCAAGCGGCAGCTGGGGATTTCCCTTCTCGCCGATCAGCACGCTCCCGGTGCGGAACTTCCTGAGCGCCTCGCACAATTCGTTGATCAACTCCCCTGCCCGCGCGCCGTCCAGCTCGCGGAGGACCGAGAGCATCACGTCGGCCAGCAGGTCGGGAGCCATGCGATTCACGGGCGCGAGCGTCGCCGCGGCCGCGCGCATGCCCGAATTCACCAGCGCCGGAAGGAGCGACAGCAGGCATACGACCTTGGCCGGGTATTTCCACAGCTCCTCGTTCACCATCGCGGCGAAAGCGGCCGCATCTTCGGCGGAGTTTTCCACCGCCTCCCTGAGCTCCCCGAAATCGATCTCGCGGATGAGCGCGCGCACCTGCTGTCTTGAATGATCTGTGAGGAACGTGGGCGCATGGGCGTGCAGCCCGTTGAG
>CALMJO010000037.1 GCA_937864375.1 uncultured Spirochaetota bacterium | reverse complement strand
TGGGCCGCGAAGGCCATGAGATGGCTCGCGAGCGACTCCTCCGCCGTGGTCGCGCATAACGGGAAATATCGTGCCGGTGAAGGGGGAACGGGCGTGAAGAAAAAGACCGATCTCAATTTCGACCTGAGGCAGCTCACCACCTTCCTTGAGCTCGTGCGCTCGGGGGGATTCACCAGCGCCTCGAGGAAGCTCAGGGTGGGCCAGGCGACCATAAGCCACCACATCAACCAGCTGGAGGGCATGCTCGGGGTGCAGCTGCTGCGCCGCTCCAGCAGGGAGTGCACGCTCACGCCCGAGGGCGAGCTCTTCCGGAAGTTTTGCGAGCAGGTGTTCGGGGAGATCGACGAGCTTCGTGCGGGATTCGCGCGGGGCGCTTTTGGCGGCGTCACGAAGGTGTGCGCCTCCACCGTGCCCGCGGCCTGCCTCCTGCCGGCTGCCATGGCCGCGCTTATGAAGCGGCACCCGGAATATTCCTTCAGGATCGAGGTCGCGGGGAGCAGGGAGGCCATCGAGATGATCAGGGAGGGAAGGGCCGAGCTCGGGATCGTGGGACGGAAGGTAAGCCTGCCCGGCCTCGTGTTCAAAAAAATAGCGCGTGACGAGCTCGTGCTCGCCGCGGCGCCGTCCTTTCCCGCGCACGCGGGCCCGGAGGACTTGAAGGAAATGCCGTTCATCGCGCGCGAGGGCGGATCGGGAAGCAGGATCGCCTATGAGGAGGCGCTATCCCGTGCGGGCGTCCTGCCCTCTTCGCTCAACAGGGCGGTCGAGTGCTCCAGCCTGGAGGGGGTGAGGGAGTCCGTGATCGCGGGCGCGGGCGTCGCCTTTCTCTCGCGCCGCGTCATAAGACGCGACCTGGAATCCGGCGCGCTCAGAATTATTAAAACGGACTGGCTGAAGGTGGAGCGGGACTTCTACGCCGTCCACCAGGCGCAGCGCGCGCTGTCGGAGCCCGCGCGCGCCCTCGTGGAGGAAATGAAGGAGGCCCAGGCGCGCCCCTTCGCCGTGAGGTCAGTCGGTCCCCCGCCTATCTCCTGATCTTTCCCTTCCTGTAATCCATCGCGACCTTCACGACATTGTACGCGCCGTCGTACATGCCCGCCTTTTTCATCCTGATGATCTGCTCGCAGTACATGGTTACCAGGTCGTCGTGCGTGACCAGGAGGTCGAGCGCCTGCAGCGCGTGCTGCACGGTTTCGCACTCGATGGTGCCGTCTCCCAGCTCGGCGCTGCGGATCGCGCCCCACGCCTCGTGACCGCCCACGCGTGGTAGCAGGAGCTTGGGGATGGGATAGAAGCTGAATTCGCTGGGCTTCGCGACCAGGATGTCGCTCGCGCGCATGAGCAGGTTCGTCGTGTAGACCGACGCGAAGATGTCGGGATTGTAGAAATGATGCACTCCCTTCACGCGGTCGGCGAGCGCCTTCTTCGCGAAGCCCGCCGCCTCGCTCCACTCGGTATAGCATTCCGCCTGGAGGCCCGCCTGCGCCATCACGGCGTTCAGCATGTCGTAGACGCCGCGGTGATCACAGGAGTTCACGTAGAGCACCACGCGCTCCTCCTTCACGAGCGGCGCGAGAGCCTCGATCATGGTGGCCACGATGTGCCCCTGCGCCCCCGCGCCGCCTATGGGGATGAGGATGCGGCGGGGCTTCTTCTTGTGGATGCGGTCGATGCGCAGGGCCGAGTCGGCCTCGGCGTTGGAGGCGAGCTCGTGGTCCACGTAGTGCCCGGTGAAGCGGATGTCCTTCGCGGGGATGGGGCTCATGACCGCGCCCTTGCGCCCCATGTTCTTGAGCGTGCGGTAGCCCATGTAGGCCGAGGGGGACTGCACGGCGTGGATTGCGCCCTCGGCGAGGTGAAGGCCCAGGGGCCAGTTGTCGGGGATCATGTTCACCACGTACTTCATGCCGGCGGAGAGCGCCGCGAGCGACGGCCATCCGTGCGCGCCAATAACGGGCACGGTGTCGGGGATGTGGCGGTAGATCTGCGCCATGAGCGAGCACATCTCCCTGTCGGAGGCGTTGTAGTCCAGCTTCTTGAAACCCTCCGCCGTGAGCGGTTCCCAGTACAGCCGGTTGAAAAGCGCGAATTTCTGGGAGAGCCGCGAGCCCAGCGAGTAGAGCCTGTTCAGGTGGCTGATGATCCTGCCGCCGGTCGTCTCGGTGTAGGCCATGAGGTCCAGCCAGTAGGGGATGAGCCCCATGGAATGCGCCGCCTCGGCCGCGCATTCCATGGGGCTCATCCCCTACTGGCTGGACCTCATGGCCTACA
>CALMJO010000036.1 GCA_937864375.1 uncultured Spirochaetota bacterium | reverse complement strand
CTATTCGTCGGCAGCGTCAGATGTGTATAAGAGACAGCCATCCGGCCGCGAGGAAGATGAGGAGCGCCTCCACGGTCCCGGAGATGTTCTCGATCTTGCCGTGGCCGAACGCGTGCCGCCTGTCAGGCGGCCTGCCCGACGTCCTCACCGCGATCATGGCGATGAGGGCGGCGACGAGGTCCACGGCGGAATGTATGGCCTCGGAGATCACGGAGACCGAGTTGATGAGAATGCCCACGGCGAGCTTCATGGCCACCAGTATGGTGTTCGAAACCACTGAAAGCGTCGCGACGCGGGATTTTTTTTCCATCACGGTAATGCTGTCGGTTTCCATGCGGTGACCTGCCCGATGATTGATGCCCGGTTAATGGCGCGCCCGGAGAATTTTAGTATTCATTGGAAACAAGCCAAAAAAAGAATCGTTACGCGGATGGTAAAAAACGGTGAGGAAAAGTCAACGCATAATCAGCGCCGTGGATGAGCCGGGCGTCCCTGGAAGGCCCTGAAGCCGCTCGGCCCCCCGATTTTCCTTTTCATGTGCGCCGCCAGCCCCGGCGCTTTTCTATTGACAAAACGCCCCGCCGTTTCCAGAATCACGGGGAAATCGCAGGGCTCGGGGTATCTCGAATGAAAATGGTGAACATTGGACTCGTGGGATTCGGCACCGTGGGAAGCGGGCTGTATCACCTCATCGCGCAGAACGGCGCGCTCATGGGTGCGCGCGCGGGGCTGGACGTGCGCATCAGGACCGTGTGCGACCTGGACACGGACAGGGTGAAGAGCGCGACCACGGGCGTCACCGTCACGAAGGACTACCGCGAGATACTCGCAAACCCGGAGATCGATGTCGTGGTCGAGCTCATAGGCGGGATCGAACCTGCGAAGACGATCATACTCGAGGCGCTCAGGGCCGGGAAGCACGCGGTGACCGCGAACAAGAAGCTCCTCGCCGAGGCGGGGGACGAAATCTTCGCGCTCGCGGCGAAGGGACCGGCGCGCCTGGGCTTCGAGGCGGCGGTGGGCGGGGGCATCCCCTGCATCCTGGCGCTCCGGCAGGGCCTCGTGGGAAACCGCGTGCAGAGCGTGATGGGGATCCTGAACGGCACCACAAACTACATCCTCACCCGTATGCGCGAGGAGCACCTCTCCTTCGAGACGGCGCTCGCCGACGCGCAGCGCAAGGGATTCGCCGAGGCCGACCCGACCTTCGACATCGAGGGCTACGACGCGGGTCACAAGATCTCCATCCTGGCCATGCTCGCCTACGGCAAGAAGATCGATTACCGTTCGCTTTCGATTGAAGGCATCACCAAGATCAACGCCCTCGACATGGAATACGCGCGCGAGATGGGCTACGTCATAAAGCTCCTGGGCATCGCGAAGCTCGTGGACGGGAATGTGGACATACGCGTCCACCCGACCATGCTGCCCCTGCGCCACCCGCTTGCGTCCGTCCAGAACGAGTTCAACGCGGTGATGTTCACGAGCGACATGACCGGGCCGGTGACCCTTCACGGGAAGGGCGCGGGAAGCCACCCCACGGCCTCGGCCGTCGCGAGCGACATCGTGGAGATCGCCAGGGGAAGCGGCGGCGACCCCATCCGCTTCCCGGAAAGCGCCGACTACGTGAAGCCGGAAGATCGCCTCTCGCGCTACTACATGCGCGTCCACACCGAGGACAAGCCGGGCATACTCTCCAGCATCGCGGGCGTGCTCGCGAACCACGCCATCTCCATCGCGTCGGTCATACAGAAGGAGAGCGAAACGAAGCACGTGCCGCTCATCATCATGACGCACCGCGTGGTCGAGTCGGGCATGCTCCAGGCCGCGCGCGAGATAGGCGCGTTCGAGTTCGTCGAGGGCGGCGCCACGCTCATTCGCGTGGAGGACTAGGAGGCGGGCCGCCGCGGCGCATCGTCCAGCCTTTTCACCAGCACCTTGTCCACGCGGTTCCCGTCCAGGTCGACGATCTCGAAGCCGTAGTCCCCGAACTCAAGTGTCTCTCCCGTGCCTGGAATGCGGCCCAGGCGCTCGATGACGAATCCCGCCAGTGTGTTGTAGTCCCCGCTCCCGGAGATATCCTGGCCAAAGTGCTCCAAGAAGTCGTCCACCGAGATCATCCCGTCCACAAGGAAGCTTCCGTCCCGGCGGGCGGTGATTTTGGGCTCGCCGGCGTCCGAGGCCTCCGGCACGTCTCCCACGATCTCCTCGATCACGTCGTGCAGGGTCACCAGTCCCGTCACCCCGCCGTACTCGTCTATCGTGAAGGCGATGTGCGACTTGTTCGACTTGAGGAGCTCCAGTACCTTGAGCGGGCTTATGCTTTCGGGCGCATAGACCGGCTTCCTGATGTGCCGTTTGATCGTCTTGTATTCGCCCTTGATGATTGCCGTCAGGACTTCCCTGGTCTTGATCACTCCCACGACGTTGTCCAGGCCGTTTTTGCACACGGGAAGGTAGGCGTAGGCGCCAAGCTCGATTATGCGCTCCCTGATCTTTTTCGCGGATTCCGTGAGCTCCACGTACCTGATGTCGGGCCGCGGGCTCATGATGGACGAAATCCTGTTCTCGTGAAGGTCAAAGACCCCCTTGGCCATTTCCGCCTGCTGGCGCACGAAAAGGCCGAACGCCTCGCCCTCCCGGATGAGGACCTTGATCTCTTCCCCGGTGATGGGGGGCTCCTCCCTGCCTCGGTCCCTTTTCGCGAGCATGTCCATTACCCGGTTGGTCGTCCAGGTGAACACGCGCACCACAGGCATGAGCGCCGTGGAGAGCGCCTTCATGGGGTACACGATGAGCGCGGCGATCCGCTCGGGATTGCCCAGCGCGATGCGCTTGGGAATGAGCTCGCCCGCGAGGATGGAGACAAAGGTGATCGCGACGACCACGATGCCGGTGCTCAGCACGCGCGCATATTCGGCGAGCCAGGGAATCGACCTGAAATACTCCCTGAGGCTCGAGGCGATGGTGTCCTCCCCGTAGGCGCCGGCCAGGATTCCCACGAGGGTGATGCCAATCTGGATCGTCGAGAGAAACGCGGTGGGCGATTGGGCGAGTTCCAGGACGGCGCGGTACGTCGCATGGCCCTCGTCCGCCTTCGCGCGGAGCTTCTGCTTGCGCGAGGAGACGACCGCCATTTCGGACATGGAGAAGAGCCCGTTCAAAATCACGAGAAAAAAAAGAATGAATATCGCGTACAGCTCCGGCGTCATGACGGTTCACCCGTGTTCCTTGACATCCCGGTTCATTGTCCCCGGGTAGCTCTATCACTGCATCCCGGGGCTTCCCCGGTCAAGTGATATATGGTCGCGGGGAGAAGGGCCTCGCCGCGGTTTTAGGCTTGACTGGATCCCCGGTGAATATAGCATCCGGGGTGGTGCGGCGCCTTCCCTGGCGGCCGGGCACCTCATCCCCCTTTACCAAAGGGGGCCGGGGGGATTAATAAAAGGAAAAACACATGAGCGAACGTTACCACGCAGTCTTCAAGTGCATAGGATGCGGCGAGACCTATCCTTTGGACGAGATCATCTACCGCTGCAGGAAATGCAATGAGCTCCTCGAGGTGCACCATGACCTGGAAATGCTGCGCGACGCGCGCAGCGCGTCCGACTGGCGCGCGCTCTTCGACAGCCGCGTGGGGACCACGCAGTGGCCCTACGGGAGCGGCGTGTGGGGAAAGAAGGAATTCGTCTGTCCCGAGGTGGACGGTGAGAACGTCATATCCATGTTCGAGGGAAACACCAACCTCTTCTGGGCGAAGCGCTTTGGCGAGATGCTCGGAATGAAGGACCTCTGGGTGAAGATGTGCGGGAACAGCCATACGGGATCGTTCAAGGACCTGGGCATGACCGTGCTCGTCTCCATGGTGAACGAGATGATCCGTCGCGGGAAGAAAATCGACGCGGTCGCCTGCGCCTCCACCGGCGACACCTCGGCGGCGCTCGCCGCCTACTGCGCGTATGCGGGGATCCCCAGCATCGTCTTCCTTCCGGCGAACAAGATCTCCACGGCGCAGCTCGTGCAGCCCATGGCCAACGGCGCGATCGTGCTTTCGCTCGACACGAACTTTGACGGATGCATGAAGGTGGTGCAGGAGATCACGAAGGACAACACGATCTACCTCGCGAACTCCATGAATTCGCTCCGCGTGGAGGGGCAAAAGTCCATCTCCGTGGAGCTCGTCCAGCAGTTCAACTGGGAGGTGCCGGACTACATCATCATCCCCGGCGGGAACCTGGGAAACGTTTCGGCGCTGGGGAAGGGATTTTCCATGATGCTGGAGTTGGGCATTATCTCCAAAAAGCCCACCATCGTGCTCGCCCAGGCGCAGAACGCGAACCCGCTCTACCAGTCGTATCTCAAGGGCTTTAAGGAGTTTGCGCCCATGGTGCCGCAGAAGACGCTCGCCTCCGCGATCCAGATCGGCGATCCGGTGAGCGTGCGCAAGGCCATCGCCGCGCTCCAGTCCTTCAACGGGATCGTGGAGCAGGCGAGCGAGGAGGAGCTCGCGGACGCGGCTGCGCTCGCGGACCGCACCGGCATGTTCAACTGCCCGCACACCGGCGTCGCGCTCGCCGTGCTCGTCAAGCTCGTGAAGGGCGGCGTCATTCCCAAAGACGCGCGCACGATCGTCATCTCCACGGCGCACGGCCTCAAGTTTTCGGAATTCAAGGTGGGCTACCACGAGGGGACCATTCCGGGCGTGTCGAGCCGTTATGCGAACAAGCCCCTCCTGCTCCCGCCCGACACGGATAAAGTGCGCGAGGCGCTGGCGAAGGAGCTCGCTGCCAGGAAGGCATAGGACGGGGGGCCGACTCGGCTTGCGGCGGTTGATCGGCGCTTCGCGCCCCCCAAGCCTTTGGGGGCTGCGGATTCACTGCGTCCCCTACCAGCTCCCGGACGCGCCGCCGCC
>CALMJO010000035.1 GCA_937864375.1 uncultured Spirochaetota bacterium | reverse complement strand
GAAAACAGGGAAGGTCGTAAAGTTCGCGACGGAAGAGGCGAGGGAGTGAGCGCACGCGAGAACATCTGCCCGCACTGCGGGGCAAGGATCACGCATAACGCGCACCACCTCACGCGCACGCTTCTGGATGCGCTCGTCGCGTTCAAGCGGGCGGGAAAGTCTCATGTCTCAAGTGCTGGCCTCAACCACGTGCAGATCGCGAACTTCCCCAAGCTTCGCTACTGGGGACTGGTCGACAAGGTGTACAGACGGCCCGGCCACTGGTTCATCACGGATCACGGCCACAACTTCCTCCAGGGAAAGGTCCAGGTTTTCTCCGTGGCCTGGACGTTCCGCGGGGAGCGGGAGCGCTTTGACGGCCGCATGGTCTACGCCTGGCAGGTGTCGGACGAGGCGGTGAGCCGGAGCACCTTCGCTGCCGAGAGTGAGGGGACTGAGACCGTGCCCGCGTTCGAAAGCGGCCGGTTGTTCGATTAATTTTTTTGCCCGGGGGTCTACATTATGTCGCCTGTATCAGCAGCTGCCGCAGATTTCACACCGGACGATAACGTCACTGTCGAGCAGATGTCCGCACTCCTCAAGGGACGAAAGCTCACGCCGTATATATTCCTGCGCCGCGCGATCGTCGAGGCCACCGTCAAGGACAACCACATCGCGGCCGACGCTTACGTGCGGTACGCCCTGGAGTTCGAGCATCAGTTCTTCGACGCCCGGGAAGAGGAGGACGCGTTCGGCGTCAACGCCGAGGCGATCCGCGCATTCATATCCATGCACAAGGAGGTACGGCGATGACGTTCTTTCGCCACATTGAAGTCGACCGATCCATTCCCGGCGAGCGCTGCAGCCGCATCGTCCGCCGCCTGGGGCCTATATCCCGGGTGTACGTGTACGACTATACACGGCGCCCCGACTATCAACGGGCGATCGCCAAGGTCCGCCCGGGTACGCGCGTGATTAATTACATGGGGGCAGGGCATGAGTAAAGACACCCGCGACCCTGGATATTACGCAATCATTCCCGCACCCGTAAGGTATGCCCAGCACTACAAAGACGGCGGCAAAACACGGAAGGTCCCCCAGGGCGCGAAGCTCTTGTATGGGGAGATCACGGCGCTGTGCAACAAGAAGGGGTATTGTTGGGCGTTGAATGAGTACTTCACTGAGCTGTATGAAGTCGACGAGCGCACAATCCGGCGCTGGATTCACGCCCTGGAGAAGCTCGGCGTCATCGATATCCTCTTGATACCCACCGACGAGGGCACGGTGCGCCATATCTACCTGAGCGACAAGCCCATAGAGGGCCCCTGGGTGCTGCCGGAGGAGGAGACCGAGGCTAAACCACAGAGCCACCGGACAAAAATGTCCGCCCCCCCGGGGGGACAAAAATGTCCGGTGGGGGGGGACAAAAATGTCCGCCATAATAATACAGTCTTTAATACTACAAAAGACCCTGTCGATGCCGAAGCATCGACGTGGACGCCGCTCACGGAAAAACAGGCAGAAGAAGCAGCGAGGAGAAACCTCATAGGCCTATTTGCCATGGAGTACCAGAAGCTCTACGACCAGAAATTAACACTGACAGGTAAAGAACTGGGAAGCATAAAGGCAATTTTAAAAACGCTCAAAACATATCCCGAGCAGGATCGAGCGAACGTCCTCGCACAAAAACGCACGCTTCTCGCGGCCATCGCGGCGCGCAGAAACAAATACCAGAACTGGCGCTACCTCCCATCCCAGCTCGTCGCCCACTGGAACGACCTGGTCCCCGGCTGCATCCTGGAAGACGCGAAGCCCGCACTAAAACAATCCACAAGGCCACCGATCGTAAAAGCCCCTGAGGATTACGCTTAGGAGATTATGAGGGCATGGACATCTTACCCCAGGACATAACCGCTGAGCGCATGATCATCGCGAGCATGCTCATGAAACAGGCCGCGCTCTTCTCCGCAGTGGAGCGCCTCATACCCTCCGACTTTTACCTGGAGGCGCACCGCCTGATCTTCAAGGCGCTCGTCCGCCTGGCACGAGACGGCCGCGAACCGAACCTTGTGGAGCTCCGGCAAGTCCTGCTTGACCATGGATGCCACGACCGCATCGGCGGCGATCTCTTCCTTGTCGATCTCTACCGGGAGCTCGGCGCCCATGACATCGAGGGGCTCATTCGCGTCATCACTGGGACCGCCAAGAAGCGCAAAGCCCTGGAGCTCGCGAACGACATGAAGGACCGGCTTGCAAGCCACATCGACGACGTGGACGCCTTCCTCACGGAGTACGACCAGAAGCTCTTGGAGATCAGGATCGACCGCTCGAATGGGCTTCGGTCCATGCGGGAGCTCTGCAACGTCAGGCCCGCGGGCCTCTGCACTTCCGGCTCCATCATCCGCTCGCAGTTTAAAGACCTAAACTACCTCATCAAGGGCTGGAAGGCCGGGTGCTACTACATCCTCGCCGCCCGCACCAGCAAGGGGAAGTCCGCCCTGGGCCTGCAGTTCGCGGTGCACGTCGCCAAGGAAAAGCCCGTGCTCTTCTTCTCGCTCGAGATGCGCCCGGCCGACCTCCGGAACAGAATCCTCGCGAGCCTCGCCGACGTGGAGACGCGGCAGATGGAGGAGGGGAAGCTCGACCAGGAGCAGGAGCGGCGCATCGCCTGGGCCCTGGAAGCCGCGGCGCAACTGCGCTTGGAGTTCTCGCAGAAGCGTTTCATCCACGAGATCACGGCGATCGCGCGGCGGCGAAACCAGGAGGAGAAGCTCGGCCTCGTGGTGGTGGACTACATCCAGCGCATCAAGATGCACGGGGCGAAGTCCATGCAGCGCTACCAGGTGATCGGCGAGATATCCGGGGAACTGCAAGGCCTCGCCCAAGAGATCGACGTCCCGGTCCTTGGACTTTCCCAGGTGACACGCACCGTCTCCAGCGAGGACCGCGAGCCCGAGCTCTCCGACCTTCGCGAGTCGGGAGACCTTGAGCAGGACGCTGACCTGGTGATGTTTATCCACACCCGCACGAACGAGTTCGTCTCCCAGTCGCACCAGATGCAGGACATCCTGATCAAAAAGAACCGCGGCGGCCCCCTGGGTACCGTGGAGTTGACGTTCATAAAGCCATACCAGAGATACGAGTAACACGGAAGCCAGTCTGTAGTGTTGGACCGTAGTTATGGATGAGCCGAGCCTTAACCGGATGTAGGGGCGTAGTCGCCGAAGCGCGTACGAGACGGTCACAAAACGAGATGAGTGAGGCTACGGGAAATCTCGTGACAGCCGGGAGAGACCGGCACACGGGGCTGTAGCGCACCCCACCAGGGGAGGGCGTAGGACGAGGGCAGATCACCCTTGCCGCCAGGTTCGAGTCCGGGCGGCCCCACATCCCGCCGGTAGACCTTTGGCTCACGGTGGGTTTTGATGGCGGACAGTACTGGCAGAGTCCTGTCTTCCTTGGCCCTCGCCGTCACCGCGGCGGCGAGGGTGCTTTTTCAAGGAGGTTGCAATGGCAGACGCAGGGTATTTCCTCACGACTGTGTGCATGGCAGCCTCTCTGATCTTCGGCGCTGCCGGACTCATTGGGTGTGTGGCGCTGATTATAAAACTATGGAGGTCGTGACATATGGATATTGAGATTCAGAACAGATTCAGCGGATCAATTATTGTATCAGGAAAATATGATAGTCTACGCAACGCAGTCGAGCAGAACAGCGCGAACCTGAGAGGCGCGGACCTGAGAGGCGCGGACCTGAGAGGCGCGAACCTGATAGACGCGAACCTGATAGGCGCGGACCTGAGAGGCGCGAACCTGATAGACGCGAACCTGATAGACGCGGACCTGGGAGGCGCGAACCTGAGAGGCGCGGACCTGAGAGGCGCGAACCTGATAGGCGCGGACCTGAGAGGCGCGAACCTGATAGGCGCGAACCTGATAGGCGCGAACCTGATAGACGCGGACCTGAGAGGCGCGGACCTGACGCTCCCCGTCATCCAAATCGCCGGGACAGCACACTCGTTCTGGTATTCTAACGGTAATCTTAAAATCGGGTGTGAATATCATCACATCGAATACTGGCGCATCATGTACCGAGCGATTGGAAGGGAGCACGATTATACCGAGGGGCAGATAGCGGAATATAAGCGCTACATTGACATGGCGACTGTTGCGTGGAGGTCCTCATGAAAATCTACATCGCAAGCAGCTGGAAGAACCAGCATGCCGTAGAGATGCTCACAACCATTCTAAGGGACAAGGGTCACGAGGTCGCTTCATTCGTAGAGAACAATCATTTCAACGGACAATTCGGCGAAGAATTTGACGAGTGGATAGCCTCGGAAAATGCGGCAAGATGCTTCCGATTCGACACAGATTCGGCGATGCACTCCGACCTGGTGATCTACATCTCCCCCAGCGGCCAGGACGCGGCGGCTGAATGCGGCATGGCGTATGCCCGCGGTGTTCCCGTCCTGGGGTTGTTTGCCAAGGGTGAATCCCTTGGCCTCATGCGTCGCATGATGGACTACTGGTACAACGATTACCGCAAGTTGATAAAGGCGATCGAGGTGGTGAAGTCATGAGCCAGGCACTTAAAGACGATCTGGAATACCAGGACACATACAAAGAGATCAAGTGTCACCGCTGCCCAGCCACCGGGAAGAAGGTCGACATGTACCCCATCACCAGGGGGCGGCAGCGGTATTATCTCTGTGTTAAGTGCTTGCTCGCGGGTTCCGACGTCAGGGTGGGACCCGGTGCGAGGAAAAGTGATTGACAAGCGAAATATAATATAATTTCAAGTAGGTCACTACCATGAACAACCAAGCGTGTAACAGGGAGATCGGATGGTCTCTGAGCCACGACCCCAAGAACCCCATCCAGGCATTTCGTGAAGCGTGGAATAGGTGTCTCGGGGTTTTCGAGTTGATCCAAAAGCACGGCGGCAAAGTGACGGAAGTACACATGATAGACACACTCACGCCATCGGGGTTCGGAGGCGTGATTGGATATCAGGTCTGCTTTGATGCAAACGATGAGCAATGGGATGCAATTCGTCGAGAGTACTAAAAAGCGCTTGACAAAAGAGACATAATAAGAATAGCGTCCTTACAGCGTGACACTCGTATCGGAGCCGGACGGGTTTCACCAGTTTCACCACAAATACCCGGCACCTGTCTGCCATTCAAAGAGTCGTACAATAATGAGCCATAGCTCCCTCCGGGGAGCCTTAGCAGTTTGGGTCTGATGATCCACGCGGGTGCTGCGCAACTGACCTCCCTGCACACACCCAACGGCCCCGCGTGGACAGACTATATGGCTATGGACAAAGTACGAAAACAAAAGATCAAGAAGCTCCTGGGTAGTGATGTCCAGCAATACCTGTTCAAGGACCGGCCCCGGGAAGCCAAGTGTTCCCAGGCCGAGAAGGAGATCAGGAAGTCGGCGATCCGCCGCATGATCGTCGCCGGCATCAATCTACACGAAGTCCTGGAGTTCTGCGCCGAGCACTGGCAGATCCAGGAGAAGCAGGTGAAGAAGTACCTCTCAGAAATTTACGCGGAATTCAAACGGCTCGGAAAGCGCGACGCCGAAGTCAACTACGGGCTCGCGATCGAACGGCTGGAGACAGCGCTCTTTGAGTGCATCTCCGGCCGGGACATGGGTAACCGCGTGAAGATACTCAAGGAACTGGCGGACGTGCAGGGAATCAAGACGCTGAATGTGGACCTCACCAGCAAGGGTGAGAAGCTGACCTATATTTTATCGGAGAAGTGGACCAGTGGTCATCGACCTGAACACCATGATCAACCACCGGCATAAGGAGTTCTTCCAGACCGCGGCGCCGCTCGTGATTTTTTACGGGGGAGCCGGCGCGGGGAAGAGCTACAGCGCGGTGGACAAGATCATCATCAAGATCATCAACGAGAGCAAGCGCCACGGCAAGCGGCTCAAGGTCCTCGTAGTGCGGCGCTCCATGCCCTCGCTTAAGCGCTCCTGCCTGGATATCTTTCTCCGCCGCCTGGACAAGATGCACCTCCCGTACGATCTCAACCGGGCCGATATGGTGATGCGCTTCCCCGACCTCAAGAATTCGCAGATCGTCTTTCTGTCCGTGAACGACGATTCGGAGATCGAGAAGGTCAAGTCCATCACCGACGTCGATCTCATCTGGATCGAGGAAGCGAACGAGATATCAGTGCAGGCCTACGGGGAGCTCCTCCGTCGTCTCAGGGGCGGCGAGTCCAGCATCCCCCAGGTAATCATGACACTCAACCCGATCAACACCTCGTCATGGGTCTATGCCCTCCACTGGGAGAAGCCGAGCACGGCGGACAAGATACACGTCACCGTGGACGACAATCCGTTCGCGACCCCCGAGTATGTCGCGCAGCTGGACGGGCTCAAGGACGTGAGCCCGAACCAGTATAAGGTCTACCGCCTGGGTGAGTGGGGCCAGCTCACCGGCGCCATCTACACGAACTGGACCACGGCACGAGAAGTCCCCGCGGGCGTGAAGGACACCGTCATCGGCCTGGACTTCGGCTACCCGAACACCACCGCCGCGGTCAGGGTGCACATCCTCCCGGATCGCGTGGTGCTGCAGGAGCTCATCTACGAGGAAGGCCTCGCCAACCAGGACCTCATCGCCCGCCTGCGTGACTGCGGCGTGAAGAAGGGCGAGCTCATCTACGCAGACACCGCCGACCAGAACAGGATCGAGGAGATCAGGCGGGCGGGCTTCACCATTACCGACGCCGATAAGACTGTGCACGACGGCATCCTCTTCATGCAGGGCTTACGCGTGCAGATACTCGACGGGTCGGCGAATGTTGAGAAAGAGGCGATCGCGTATTCCTGGGCAAAGGACCGACACGGGCGGACCCTCGAGGTCCCGGTCAAGTTCAGGGACCATTGCGTAACTGGAGATACCCTGGTAGAGACGACATCGGGACCGAGGAGAATCGAGGAATTAGTTGGTACATCCGGATCGCTATTCTCGTGGGATGGAGAAAAGGAGATCCCTGCCGTCTATCACGACGTCAGACTCACTCGAAAAGACGCAGATGTCATTGAGATAATTTTTGAGGACGGAAGGGTTCTCAAGTGTACCTCCGATCATCTGATACTGACAACGATGGGGTGGATTGAAGCGGGGAAACTCACCAGCGAACACGATGTAATTGATTCAAGAAAAGAATGATTATGGAAAACATCCGCGAACGAACCATAGAAATCGACGGCTACTCTTTTGTTAGGGAGAAAGGGAGGCCATACTATAAGTCTTCCTCTCTCAAGCTTCAACGCGGAGAAAGGTCGCCGATATATTTACACCGTTATATATACGAGAAATATCACGGCCCGATCCCCGAAGGATACGACGTGCATCATAAAGACGGTAACCCCTACAATAATAGCTGTGACAATCTCGAGCTGCTTCAGCGTCACGATCATCGTTGTTTTCATAGCGCAAACCTCTCAGAAGAGAGGCGGTCCGCGATGCGAAACAATCTCAACTCAAAAGCTCGACCGAAAGCCATGCTATGGCACAAGTCCAACGAGGGGAAAGAATGGCATAGGCGGCATGGCCATGAGGTGGCGGTAAAAACCAACTCGGTCAGAATCACATTGGTTTGCCTGCAATGCGGAAACCAATACACAACCCCCAAAAGTAGGAGCAAGATATCAAAGTACTGTTCTAACAACTGCCGGCAGGCATACGGAAGAAAACATTACGGATACGGGAAAAAGAGACATGAGAATTAAATCCATAACTCACAAAGGAAGGGCCGATGTGTATAACCTCGAAGTTCCCGGGCTACACTGTTTCATTGTAAATGGCGGGGTCGTGATTCACAACTGCATGGACGCCATCCGGTACGCCTGTTACACGCACCGGCACCAGATACGGCAAAAGGCAGACGTCAAGCCGGACTACACCTCCCGGGACTACATCAACACCGTCGTCCAGAACGCATACGCCGGCAAGGTGCGGGACTTGATGAAGCCGCGGTCGCGATCATTTGACCCTATGGGTTTATAAGGAGCTCACATGAGCGATAGAAATACCATCAAGGAAATCCAGGAGCAGGCGAAGGACTCCGAGGCCGCGACGAAAGAGTGGCGCGACCAGGCCTCCAAGGAGCTCAAGTATGTCTCCGGCGACCAGTGGGACAAGGGTACCGCGGCGCAGGTGGCGAGCACCAAGCTCTTCGCGTGGACCTTCAACCTGCTCCTCAAGCACGTCCTTCTTGTGACGGGCATGGAGCGCCAGGGACGGAGCGACATCCGGGTGCTCCCGAACGAAGGTGCGGACGACGCCCTTGCCGACCTGGTGTCTCGCGTCATCAAGTGGCAGCTGCTCACGATGCATGGGCACTACGCAATCTCCGAAGCCTTTTTCCACGCGGCAAAACCCGGCCTCGGGTGGTGCGTGATCGACGTCAAGCGCGATCTCGACGCGATCGTCGCAGACCCCCTGGGCAAGGGCGAGATCACCATGGGAACCGCCTCACCCCTGCAGGTGCTTGCGGACAGGAACTGGACGGCGCTCGATCTTTCCGACTGCATGTACATCATTAACCCCCACCTGCTCGCGATGAAGGTTGCGGCGAACCGCTACGCGGAGCACAAGAAGGAGATCGAAAAGATCAAGAAGGGCCCGAGCTTTCTCCCCGACATGATCCGCCCCAAGTACGGGAGCGAGGACATGATAGAGGTGGCGCCGCGCTGGGCCCGCACGTATGAAACGCGTTCGGTCGTCTTGGACAAAACAACCGGCGAGGCGGTGCCTGGAACTCTCGAGGAATTCGAGCAATACTTCCGCGAGCTCTATCCTTTGGGGGACTTCGAGCGCGCGAAAGCGAACATCGAGGTCATTCCTGTCCCGTATTCAAGCATCAACCTAGACGTGGTCGTGGGCGGGGAACTGCTGATCCGCGACGCCCAGGACCTGGAGCTCGTGAATTACCCGTTCGTGCCGTTCCGCGCGTATTTCGATCCCGCGCTCACCGAGTGGAAGCAGCGCTGCTTTGGACTTGTACGCCCGCTCATGGACGCCCAGCAGCTCATGAACAAGATGATGAGCGAGATGGGCTTCCAGGTCGTCTCCGCCGCCTGGCGCACCATCTTCATGGGGCCCAGCAACAACGAGGTCAGCGCCGACGATCTCCTCGATCCAGGCAACGCCGCAGGCATCAAGATCATGCGCGTTCAGAACATAGCCGACATGAAGGAAGTCCAGCGGCAGACCTTCGATCCCGGACTCTTCCAGCTCGCTGAATGGATGAAGTCCATCTTCACGATGATCGGCGCGAACCCCGATCTCCTGGGCCAGGCGATCGCCAAGGGCGACCCGGGCATCGCGATCGAGCTCAGGCGTAACCAGGGGCAGATCACCAACGAGCCGCTCTTCGATAACCTTGCCCTCTCCATGGAGCAGGTGGGACGAGTGCTGGTGGAGCTCATCGGCAAGTGCTACACGCCGCACAAGATCGCGCGGATCGTGGGCAACGAAGTCGCGGTACCGGCGAATTTCGGTGAGCTTATGGAGAATGCCCGCTTCGACATCTCTGTGAATCTATTCTCGCAGAGCCCGACCACCAGGTACCTCGCGCAGCAGCGCCTGCGCGAGCTCATCCAGGATGGCATCTTCCAGATGGCGCCGGAGGAGGCGGAACTTCTCCTCGAGGTTTCCGATGTACCCATGACCGTGAAGAACAAGATCCAGTCGATCATTCGCAACCGCGCGGCACAGGCGCAAGCCCAAGCCGCAGCGCAGGCACAGGCCGCACAGCAGGCGGCGGCACCGGCGCCGATGCCTTCTTCCCAGCCGGTGGGACCCGAAGTTATGGACCCGGGCGCATTACCGCCC
>CALMJO010000034.1 GCA_937864375.1 uncultured Spirochaetota bacterium | reverse complement strand
GGAAGGGCTTTTTTGCGTCAACCGGCATCGCGACGGTCCGCACTACAGGCGCACGTCAGCCGACAGGCCCAGTACGGCGTAGCGGGTCCTGATGCCCGCCGCGTCCGCTCGCGTGGGGGACCTGTACCCCGTCGAAAGATCGACATAGTA
This sequence comes from uncultured Spirochaetota bacterium, assembly GCA_937864375.1. Lineage (GTDB taxonomy): Bacteria > Spirochaetota > UBA4802 > UBA4802 > UBA5368 > FW300-bin19. Next base: position 9,719 of record CALMJO010000034.1, on the reverse strand, counting down.
GCTTTCGCCCCTCGTGCGTGCGATGCAAATTCCCTCCGCGAAGAGGGTGGCCGCCATACGGTCGGAAAAGGAGCGCGAGAGAGAGCATGCAAGCATGTAAAATCGGGCGTTGCGGATGGTATCGAAAAAATCACGGTCCCGCTTGAGATGGCTGTCCCTGGCTTCGCACATCGCCACCGGGGAATATGCGATGCCCAGCGAAGCCGCATACACGGCCGAACGATATTCAGCGCCGGCGATCGCGTAGGGAATATAATATGCCTGGCGGTAGATGACCGAGGTGCCGTACACGCGCACGGGATCGCTCCCGGCGGGCGATTCCACGAATCCTCCCTCCGCGGCAAGGCGGATGGAATCGTACCTGAAACCAAGGCCCGGCGTGATCGAGATGCCTTCGGTTATGCGCAGCAAGAAGGATGCGGAAATCCCCGAAAAGACCGATCCAAGTTGGTGAATCCGGTGTTTAGAATAATCCGTAAGGATTCCCGTCGCCGGATCCCAGTCGTAATCCCGGACCCGCCCTGAGCTCTCGTTGAGCGCGTACCACAGCCATCCTGCCAGTCTTACGCCCGCATACTCGCCGCTCAGCCTCGTTCCCGCCAGCACGAGCGGGTGCAGGTCCCAGGCGAGACGGCTCGTCCGGCTGCCCCCGCTGTACGCGTACTCGTCGAGACCACCGTAAAGGAAGGAAAAGCCGGCCGAGAGGGTGATCCCGTCGCCGGGATTCGCCATGTCAGCCGCGGCCGGGAGCGCCGCAAGCGCGAGAACGAGGATGCACACGAGCGTTTTCACCGTCCGGTACCCGGTCCCGGCCCGATTGCCCCAGGATGAGCGAACAGCCTGTTCATAATTACGGAGAACTCTCCAAATCCTCCCGTACCGTCTCCGCGCATCCCGGCGGTGCGCAGGGATGCGGGTGAATCCGGAGAAGTAGACCATTGCTGCAGGCCCCAGTCAAGACAAATGCCGCGCATTCCTTTAATATGTCACTTTACATGGACAAAACACCCGAAATCATAGCAACCCGTCCGGACTTTTTTTTATTGACAAAATTTCTAATATATAATACAAGTACAAATTGAGTGTTCGCTCACTCTACTTTCAAGCATCTTGCATCGTGTGACGCCGAAAGGTTACACTACCGATCGTTTCCGACCGATTCTGGCCATTGCCGCCGTGTGCCTTTCGATGACAATCGCTGCATGCGCAAATCTCTTGTCCAGGAGGTATCTGATGCGGTTAACGACTAAGGTAGTAACGGTAATGCTGGTGCTGCTTTTCAGCACGGCGCTCTTCGCGGGGCAGTGGGTATACAAGCCCATGAGCATCAACGCAAAGAAAGGGGACGTAGTTCTTTCCGGAGGAGAAGGCTTTATCCATGACATGCTCGCCCTGCTGGGCTGCTACTGGAGCCACAGCGGCATGGCGGTCGATGACGGCGCCAACATCCGTCACAACACCATGTACGTGAGCGAGATCCCGATCGAGTACAACTATTTCCTGTGGATCAAGACCACGCCCAAGCGCCTGAATCCCACGCGCCTCTCGAACGGTCTCCCCGGCATTCTCACCGAGGACATCGACACCACGTATAACGTAACGAAGAATTTCAACGCGGCCGGCGGCGCGATACTCAAGCCCGCTGCGGCGAACGAGGCGGCGTATCGCGGCCCGCTCAATGCCGCGGCGGACGTGATGAACTACCTCAAGGGCTATTACCGCGTAAACGCGTACATGAACATGTACCAGCTCGATTATGTAAATTACTTCATCACCGGCAGGGGCAATCACTGCTCGGGGACGAACTGGTATGCAAATTATTATTCCGGCAAAGCCATGAACGTGGCGAGCATCCCCCCCAGCCTCGTGGCGACATGTTCAAACAGCCTGTATACTTCAGTAGTAAACATGGTGCGTGACGATGCGGGCGGGTTCGGCGCTTTCATTATCGACATCGAGGGCCTCTTCGGGACCGGCGCGGACGAGAAGGTGGCGAACCAGATCGTGAACACCTTCGCGTTCGACCGTTCCACGGACACCTCCTCCTACTGGAGATCCCGCGTGGGCTCGCTCACGGCCGTTGCGAACGCCCCCGACCACCTGCTTCTCCAGAGCTACACCAATCCGAGCAGCAGGAACCCCGGCGTTCAGACCGCGTCTTCCTCGTACTACGGACAGGTCGATCCGCTCGTGATCACCGCGGGCTATTACTACTGGGTCGACTAGGATCCGGCAGCAGCGTTTGTAATGAATCACGGGTCCCCGCCGGAAAACGGCGGGGACTTTTTATGCATGGACGCACACCCGCATTTATGGTAGAAGACGACGCACCGATCCGCTCGTGGGATCGGTAACGCATACTACATGAAAGGCACGCATATGACCAGGAAGAACCTACTCATCATCGCCGCTGCAATACTCGCAATCATACTCGGAATAGCGCTCACGCGCGGGCAGAAGGACCCCGCCGCGGAAAAGAGGCCCGCGAAAAGCAGGGGATATGCCGGGCTGCTTGATTTCCTCACCGCCCCGGACAGCAACCCGGAATCGAAGGAGGTGAACCCTGACGAGGTTCCCTCGTATGAAATAGAGGAAGCCAAGATCATCAAGGACGTCATCATCGAGAAGGATCCGGTGTGCTCCGGGGAGGACTTCAAGGTCACCGTGGTGGGCCACAATCCCAACGGGCCCGACAAGCACCTCGTGTACCGGATAGGCGACAGGATGGGAAATCCCGCGATCCTCCGGTTCAACCAGCCGGGGACCAGGGAATTCTACGTCGTGGCGCGCGACGAGGGGAAGCACATCGATCATCGCGTGGTCCAGGTACAGGTCCGGGAGTGCCCCGAGAAACCGGTCGTCGTCCTCAAGGCGCGCATGCACAACACGGCGCCCGAGTCGGGAATATTCGAAGTGACCTCGCAGAAGGGGCTCGCGGAGCCGTGCACCTACGAGTGGGATTTTGGCGACGGAAAGAAGACGACGACGAACACCGGCTACGCCACGCACTCCTACTCGGACCGCGTGCAGACCGAGCTCCAGTCGAGCTACATCATCTCCATCAAGGTCACGGATTCACAGAACAAGTCCGTGGACGCAAGGGCGAGCATTTCCTTCCCGAACATTCACTACATCTCCAGGCTCATGGGACAGCCCATCCTGCCCGTGACTGCCGACAAGTTCGCGACCTGGTCCGGCGGCACGTACGAGGTGAAGGCCACCATTAAAAACATCTTCGAAAGCCAGGTGGAATTCGACGAGGCCGAGCTCGAGATCAAGCCGTGCGACAGCTCGTACCCGCCGACCGTCAAGGTCGTCGCGGCCCGCGAGATCATGGACACCACGGCCCTGTCGTCGCTGGAAACGCTCACCCAGACCATGCGCATGTCGAAGGCGCTCCTGGGGCCCTCCTCGTGCAACGTGCTGGTGACCTTCTCCGGCCCGTTCGACAAATCGTCAAGGGTGACCGCGAAGATGTACGTGGACATCCCTCCCACGTCCGCGAGGGACATAGACCCCGCGCGCGACAAGACCGTCACCGACAGGGCGATGGTCGACAAGCTCAACAAGGCGGCGCAGATACTGGGGCCGGGAAAGCCCATTACGCCGGAGGACCTGGAGCGGCTGGAGCGCGAAGGGAAGCTGTAGGCTTTCCATGCATTTGCGGAACCGGCAGGGGCCGACTGATAACAAGTCGGCCCCTGCTATTTTCACATGCGCCACACAACGGGTGATCAACGGTTTTCGCAGTTTCGCCCCCATCTTGCCAGCGGCGTAATGCTTGACTAGCGTATGAGCGCATGGTATCCTCACGTTATATACTCACGCTGCCATAAATAAAGAGCGCAGCCAGAATCCCTGAACCGATCATCTCCCTCCGAGGCTGCCTGCAGGTGCCTTCAATGGGAAAAACCATTGCTGTCCTGAACAATCAAAAGAAGCTCGAGCCGGTACTCGCGTCGCTGGGCGAGGCGCTCGGCATGACGGTGCGAAGCTACGAAAAACCTTCCGCTTTGGCGGGCGCGATCAATACACAAATACTGCCGATGGAAAGACTCGCGCTGTGCATCGTGACCGGCACCTCGCGCGAGCGCGACGAAGCCCGCTACACGCGGGTGATGTCCCTGCTCAGGCAGTTCGGCACCCACTCGAGACTCGCGTCGATTCCGGTCTTGTTCCTTGGCTACGGCGGAACACGGGAGCTGGAACACGCGTGCCTGGACTGCGGGGCGGAATACCTGGCGCTCCCGGCGAAAAAGAGCGAGATCATCGAGCGCATTCGGGGGATGATGCGCGAATTTGAGGGGTCAGAGCTTGAATCAGGGGCCGCCTTAACGCGCAATGAGGGGTCAGAGCCCCAGCCAGAGGCAAGACCACATTCCCATGCAATGCACCCATCCTCAGAATCCGAGCGCCGTCTCGCCACGATCATGTTCGCCGACATCTCCGGCTTCACCGCCATGAGCGAGAAGATGGACCCGGAAGAGGTGACGCGTGTGATGAACGCCTGCTTCGGTATGCTGGAAGACATTATAAAAAAGCATGGCGGCACAATCGACAAATTCATCGGGGACTGTGTCATGGTCCTCTTCGGGGTGCCCAGGGCCCTGGAAAACGCCCCTCTTCAAGCGATTAACACTGCAATTGAGATGAGGAACGGCCTGAATACGTTCAACCGTGACCAGAAGCTCGCGATTCCCCTGGGCATCCATATCGGGATCAACACGGGCACGGTACTTGCAGGTCAGGTGGGCGGAGCTGATAAAAAGGACTTCACCGTCATGGGGGATACGGTAAACCTCGCGTCCCGCCTCGAGGACGCCTCGGAAAAGGGGCAGATACTGGTGGGACCGGACACCTACCGCGCCACGCAAAGTAACTTCGAGTACAAGGCTCTGACCCCGGTAACACTTAAAGGCAAAGCGGAGCCTGTGCCGGTTTATGAATTATTATCAGTAAGAGAGACAGTACCGCGGCGTAAGGGGTCAGAGCACCGGAAACCGGGGTCAGAGCCTCAAGGGACCACAGACCGCATGATCTATTCCGAGCTTCTGGGACGCGACGAGGAGATGAACGAGCTACGCTTCCAGGTGATGAAGGCGATCAAGGGACAGGGAGGGATTGTGACCATCGTGGGCGAGGCGGGGATCGGCAAGTCCCGCCTCATGGCCGAGCTGAAAAGCGATCCGTCCATGAAACAGGTGATACTCCTCGAAGGGCGTGCCGTGTCCATGGGCCGCGCGCTTTCGTTCCACCCGATCATCGAGATCTACAAGAACTGGGCTGGCATCACCGAGGACGACGGCGATTCGGCCCAGCTCTCCAAGCTGGAAAAAGCGGTGCGTGCGGTCCATCCAGCAGAGGCAGATGAGATCGTACCCTTTACCGCCACCCTCATGGGGATCAAGCTCACCGGGAAATTCGCCGAGCGCGTGAAGGGGATCGAAGGCGAGGCCCTGGAAAAGCTCATCTTCAAGAACGTGCGCGAGCTCATGATCAAGGGGTCAGAGCAAAAACCCCTCGTCTACTACATCGAGGACCTCCATTGGGCTGATACGAGCTCCATAGAGCTCCTGAGCGCCCTGTTCAAGCTTACCGATACCTATCGGATCCTCTTTATCCTGGTGTTCCGGCCGAACTACGAGGAAACCAGCGACCGTATCTTGAAAACCCTCGCGTCCGATTTCCCTGACCGGTACGTGCCGGTGGTGATTGAGCCCCTCACCGAGAAGGAGACCTGCACCCTGATCGGCAATCTCATGAACATTAAGGGCCTGCCTCGCCAGATTGAGGAGCAGATCAAGGAGCGGGCAGGCGGGAACCCATTCTTCATCGAGGAGGTGGTTCGCTCGTTCATCGACGAAGGGGCAGTGGTGAAAAAGGGCGACACCTTCCAGGTGACCGAAAAGATCCACAGTGTCACGGTCCCCCTCACCATCAACGAAGTACTGATGAGCCGCATCGACCGGCTTGATGAGGATACGAAGTCTCTAATCAAAACCGCCTCCGTAATCGGCAGGAACTTCTTCCACAAGATCATATCCCGGGTGGCGGGGGATGTCTCCGACATCGATACACGGCTCTCGTACCTGGAAGACATCCAGCTCATCCGAGAACGGACGCGCATGGACGAGCTGGAGTACCTGTTCAAGCATGCGCTCGCCCAGGAGGCGGCGTACGAGTCGATCCTCATCCAGAAACGGAAAGAACTGCACCTGCATGTGGCGCAGGCGATAGAGAGCGTGTTCCGCGACAGACTGCACGAATTCTTCGGCATGCTTGCCTTCCACTACAGCAAAGGGGAAAATCTCGATAAAGCCGAAGAGTACATGCTGAAGGCCGGCGAGGAGGCGATGCGGTCCAGCGCGTCGAGCGAGGCGCTGGGATACTACCAGGAGGCGTTGGCGATATACAGGAAAAAATTCGGCTACGGCGCGGACCCGGCCAGGATCGCACGGCTCGAGAAGAACATCGGCCTTGCTTTTTTTTACCGCGGGCAGTACGAGCATGCGCTGCCTTTCATTGAACGCGTACTGGCGCATTACGGGGAAGGATCGTCACGGAATGCCATCATCAGTTTCGCGAGATTCGTCAAAGGATTCCTGTCGGTTCTGTTCGCCATATCCATGCCTTCACACTACTGGAGAAGAAACCCGACACAGGAATTCAATGATTTACTGACGCTCTGTTTAATCAAAGCAAGAATACTTTCGTATCTGAATCCCAGGAGATTTTTCATCGAATCATTTTTTATCATGAGCCGCCTGGTCAGTTATGATGTTTCGAAGCTTAATGAAGGCATGTATACCATCATTATGACGAGTCCACTCCTTTCTTTCGTGGGTTTATTTCTTCCTCTGAGCAAAAAGATCCTCGAATTTGCGAGAAAGCACTTTCCCCCCGAAGATGCGAAAATACAGCCGGCTATTGATGTGTCCTATGCATTCTATGATTTTTTCAGCGGGGAGAATAATTTCACATACAACAATGAAACAGTCGACCGCCTGGTCGCAATGGGTGCAATCTACGAAGCATCGCTGCATCTGATCTACCATGCCCAGATTGCGATACATCAAGGAATGATGGACAAGGGCAAGGACCTCATGGAAAAAATGTTTGCCCTGGCCCGCGACTTCGATAATTCGGCCAGCCTGTCCATTGCCCATGAGTTTAGCCTGAGTTACCTCATGTTATCACGAAGTTTTAACGAGGCCATGAAAGAGATATCGCAGGCAAGACGCCTGGGGCTGAGCGCAGGATTAAATCTCGAACATGCAGCCACCGGGATAGAAATACGGGTGAAAGCATATCAAGGCAACCTGGAGAATGTCGAAACGCTGATACACCACGTACACGATATGATGCGGGAGCGCTCATTTGTTCCCGGACAGGTAACCTGGTATTATCTCAGCGAGTCGACCTACTGGCTTGCGCGTGTGGAGGCCGTCTTGATAGAGGGCGATGTCCGGTCAGCCAGGGAGCTCATACGCAATGCGCATAAGGCCATCAAGATCTGCAGCAAGTACACAAAAACCGTCGCCTATAATAAAACTGAGACATACCGTTTCATGGGGATTTACCACTGGCTCCTCGGCAAACCTAGGAAGGCCCTCCGCTGGTGGAAAAAATCCATCGACATCGGGGAAAAACTCGGCGCGCGGCTCGAGCTGTCGAGGACATATTTCGAGGTGGGGAAGCGTGTCGGGCCTGTAGGGGCCCGACAGGTCAAGAAAATCATCGGCCTCACCGCGGAGGAATGCCTTGACAAAGCTGAAGCCATGTTCCGCGAAATGGACCTGCAGTGGGATTTGGAGCAGCTTGCGAAGGTGCGGGAGGCGCGGTATCCGGCCGCGGAAAAAAATCCTCATGCGGCGGCCGGGCAACAGGGGCCGCATGCATGGTAATACCGGTTCAGCGTATTTCCAAGATCTGCTCCAACAGGATGGGCAGGCTTTCCCGGACCGTCTTCCATACCGTGTCGGGCTCGACCGCAAAGTAGCCGTGCACAATGACATTTCGCATGCCGATAATTCCGCGCCAGTCTATGGCGGTGTGCTTTTCCCGGATTTCTCCCGGCATTTTGTTCGCCGCCTCACCGATTACCTGGATATTATACAGGACCGAATCGAAGGTTTTCGAGTCCGCCTTGAATGCATCGAAGTCAAGATCTTTCACGTATTCCTGTATCTTGCCGATCGCATTCTCAATATCGAGAAGATAGAGCTTATACTCCCTCAACCCACTCCACCTCTTTCATGATGCGATCACGGAGATAAGGTTTGATACCCGACACAGGCACCACATCGGCCCGTACCTTCAGCAGTTTCGTCATGTCATCCTTCAGATGGACGTACTGTGGAATTGTGATCGTCTCCGTCAATTCAACAAGGAGGTCCACGTCGCTGGCCTCGGTCGCGGTGCCCGCCGCGAACGAGCCGAAGATGCCAATCCGTCTTACGTGGTACCGGCGAAGGATATCCGGATTTTTTTTTATGGAATCAATTATTTCACGCTTGCTGACCATATCGATATGCTACTGCCGTTCATGTTTCAGTCAAGAAGAATTCGCCCGGACACGGCATACTGGCATACCGGCCATGAATATATTTTTCTTGCTGCATTAATAACCTCCGATTAAACTCGTGCTTAAAAACAGCTGGTTACTACGTGCAGAAAATTTGGAGGGGAACGCATGTCTGTCAAAACGATCAAGTACGGCCTATACGTCGCGGGACTTTTCAATATCGTAGGGGTCCTGGGATTTTCCATGTTCTTCACGAACCCGCACATCGCGAAATACTATCCGTCGGTGTTCTCCGATTTTGGGCTGATCGCGATCATGCTGTGGGGGCTGGCCTACATCGCGTCCGCATCGTTTTACAATCATGCGCGGACCCTGATGTTCGTGTTCGCGCTTGAGAAATTCATCTACGTGGTCACCTGGATACTTTTCATGACCTCCCCCGGAAGGGACCTGCCGCAGATATTCGACGAGTCCGTCATGACCGGAATGTTTTACGCGGCCTACGGCGCCGGCGATTTCGCGTTCGGATGTTTTTTCGCCTGGGTGGGGCTTAAGGGCTACAGGATCGAGGGTTGAAAAATTCCAGCGAGATGCGGAGAAGGAGTTCTCGATGAAAAACGATATCACTCAATCGACCACCCCGGGAATCAGGCTTCCCCGGGTCAACCAGGTCGGCATAGTCGTGAAGGACATGCAACGGGCCGTGGCGCATTACGAATCGCTGCTGGGAATCGGTCCGTGGTTCCGGACGAAGACCGCATCGCACGAGACGTATTACAGGGGGAAGCCCGTCACGGTCGAGCTTGACCTCGCGATAGCCTTCCAGGGCGGAACGGAGATCGAGCTCATCGAGATCAAGGGCGGTGAAGAGTGCATCTATTCCGCTCTTCTCAGGAAAGAGGGAGGCGGCCTTCACCACGTGGGCTCAATCGTGTACTCGTACGATCGCGCCATGAAGCGGGTCAGGGATGCGGGCGTGGGCGTCATCCAGTCGGGCGTGATAACTACGAAGGGCGGTACCGTGACGCGCTACGCATACCTGGACACGCTGGCGCAGTGCGGCATCATCACCGAAATCATCGAATCAAGGCTTGCCGGGATTCCCATACCCCAGAACCGGCTGATGATGGGCGTGGGCTGCATTACCGGCGACGTGGAGCGGGTGAAGGCCTAGCGCAAGTCGGGACCTGACACC
>CALMJO010000033.1 GCA_937864375.1 uncultured Spirochaetota bacterium | reverse complement strand
TCTCTATTCGTCGGCAGCGTCAGATGTGTATAAGAGACAGCCGCATCCCTCTTCATTCTGGACATTCCCCGCGACGTGGTCGCGAAGACCATCAGTGAATAGGCGCCTTTTATCAGTCGTGGCGGGCGCATTGTTAGCGGGCGCATTTCTATGCGCACCCACGGATGTGGCGGCGCTCATGGTGAAGAGCGTGGTGCTCGTGGGTAACTCCGTGGACCTGGGAGGCGATTTCGCCGCGCGGGTGGCGGAGGCGGGCGGCGAGCTCACGGAAAAGCAGGTGGAGGCCATAGGCGTGATGGTGACCGACGAGTACCACCGCCGGGGCTACACCGCGTGCTACGTGGAGCGGCTCGCCCTCACGCGCGCGGGCGTGCTCGAGGTGCGCGTCCGCGAATCGCGCATAACGGAGATCGACATACGGGGCGCGGCCCGGCAGAACCACGCCAGGGCGGGGGAGATGCTGGAGCGCCTCCGCGGAAGGGTATACAACCGCCCGGAGGTGGAGGCTGCGCTCGAATCGATGCGCGCGTCCCTGGACCTTGCCGGGATCGAGTGCACGCCGCGGAACGCCGGTCCCGGCGGCGCCGACGTGAGGCTGGACGTCGCCGTGCGCGAGAGGAGCCGCGGCCGCTTCCGCGGCGCGCTCTATGCCGACCCCATCTACGGGATTTCGCCCATGCTGGGCTACCGCCAGGGCTTCGAGCGCGTGATCGTGGACGTGCGGGGCGAGGCGGGATTCCGCGACGGCGGCACGGCGCGCGAGGAGGGGGAGGTCGTGTTCATGACGCCCGGCGCCGCCCGGGGGACGGCGTACGCCCTCGCGGGGACGAGGGGGGCGCGCACGCGCGAACTATGGGCCTCGCGCGACGACGAGGAATACCGCGTAACGGACCTGCGCGCGTATGCAGGGGCCGGCTTCCCGATCGGGGGCGTGGGACGCGCGCGCGCGGAGGCGCGCGTGTTCGTCCAGGGGGATGGCGCGCGGCTCGAGGATTACCGCGAACGGGGCCGCACCCGCGACATCCGGGACGCGCGTCTGGTCTTCGAGGCGACGCTTTCGGACGCGGCCGTCGTCCTTGAGCAGCGGGACGCGTTCACGCTGCGCGCCCGGATCGAGCCGGGAACCGGCACCATGGAACCGGATGGGTACCTGGGAGCTTCGCTCACGATGAGGGCGCCGCTCGCCCCCGCGTACTGGCTCCGCATAATACCGTCGGCCCTGTGCATATATACGAGCGCGCGCGAGCGCTATTACCGGAGCTACGTCTTTGACTCGTCCATGATGGGCTTCCCCGCGGACTACACGGCATCGCGGTGGAAGAACGTCGGCGCCCTGGAAGCCGAGCTTGAGCTCTATCCCGATTTCATGTATGCCGGCCCGTTCGTGAACGCCGCGTATTACCTTGACGAACGGGGCGCCTGGCGCTCTGCGACGGGCGCGGGGGCGAGGCTTACGCTCGTTTCGGGGAAGAGCCGCGTGGGGATCGCGTATGCCTGGGACGCGTCGGGCCCCGCGTCAAAGGGCGCGCTCTACGTGAACGCTATGGCGGCGTTTTAAAGAAAAAGTTGTGTAAGAATGGGGGATGGATGAGATTGGGGAGATAACGGATGGGAATATTTAATAGCCGACAGCGCAATTCCACAATCAGATTATCCAAATCCTCATCTCTTCAATCGCCGTTATTCCTTAATCTCCGTATCCCCTTTTCCGTTGCCGTAACGCATTTTATTGCAATAAAGCGCTCTCACTTCCGTCCACATGACCATGACTGAAACGAAAAGCTCCCGCCGCATCGCCGATTTTTTCAAGAGCGAATACGCGCGCATGATCTCTTTCGTGCGCGGGCGCATCGCAGACGCCGCGGACAGGGACGTCGAGGACGTGGTCCAGGATGTTATGCTGCGCGTCTTCGACGCGGCGGACATGACGGCGCCCGTTGAGGACCTTTCGGCCTATGTTTACCGGGCGCTCAGGAACAGGATAATCGACCTGCTCCGGAGGAGGCGCGACGAGATTTCGCTCGACGCGGAGGGCGGCCCGGACAGTCGCGGTTCGCTCGTCGAGGTGCTGGCCGACGCCCGCTATGACACCGCCGCGGAATTCGAGCACGGCGAGCTCCTCGCCAGCGTGGCCGAGATCATCGACTCGCTGGACGAGGCGGAGAAGGAGATCATCGTGCTCACGGAGTTCGAGGGCCGGACCTTCGCGTCGCTGGCAGAGGAAAAGGGTGTTCCCGTGGGAACGCTCCTCTCACGGAAGTCGCGCGCGCTTAAAAAGGTCCGCAGGGAGCTTTTCGAAGAATACGGTATAATGCCGGAGGAATGACATGGGACACGGACACGGATTTAGAGTATTCAAGGTGGCCGGCATGGTGGTCGCGGGGCTCGCCTTCGCGGTGCTCGTCGCGTTCATCTTTGGCGCGGCGGTAATGTGGCTCTGGAACTACCTCATGCCGGGGCTCTTTGGCCTGGGCGAGTTAGGCTACTGGCAGGCGTTCGCGATGGTCGTGCTCGCGCGACTCCTCTTCGGATGCATAGGCGGGCACGGGCGCCGTTTTCACGGCCGCGGCTGCGGCAGGCACCCGCACGGCTGGCGGGGCTGGAGGCACGCGCATTACCGGGAGTTCGACCACGAGGCGTGGCGACACTACGGCGAATTCTGGCGCGAGGAGGGCAGGAAGGCCTTCGAGGATTACGTGGCGCGCAAGCGGGAGGCTGCTAAAAAAGAATAGCAGGGCCGAGCGGCTGATAAGCGTCCCCCCAACCAATTCGAGGGGGACGCTTTACTGTCGTTGCGCCTTAAATGGGAGATGCGGGGATTGATGAGATTGAAGAGATAAAGGAATTAGAATTTCCAACTAATGAGAAATCTGATGGCGCATAACGATACCATTTTTAAGCAAGCCCCACCCCTCGGATCTATGATAAGAGGGGCGCTTCATTAACGAGGCGCCCTTAATGGGAGATGTGGGGATTAAAGAGATTAATGAGATAAAGGAGTTTGATTTTCTTCTGTTAAAAGCAATCTGAAGTCGTATAACGAGACAATTTTTCAAAAAGCCCACCAAACGCCTCTATCTCTTTCATCGCCGTTCGCCTTTATCTCATCATCCCGCTTGAAGGGCGCCCCCGGGTAAAGCCTCGTACGGGCAATGCCTTACCCCCTCCGGGGGTGCGGGGGGACGGCCGAACCGTTTATCGGCCCCCCTCCTTTGCCTTTATCTCATCGAGTATCTCGTTGTAGCGCTTCTCGTTGATCGGGTAATAGTACAGGAACACGATCGCGATCACGAACATGACCGCCGGGATGGGGCCCAGCAGCAGCCGTATCCCCCACTGCGCGGAGTCCGGCTGGGCGACGGCCTGCTTCGCGACCGGGAGGATGTATCCCGTGAGCGAGAGCACGAGTCCCGTGATCCCGAGCGCCACCGCCTGGCCGATCTTGATGCAGAAGACCCACATGCCGTAAAAGGCCCCTTCCTTCCGGAGCCCCGTGAGCAGGTAGTCGTACTCGATCGCGTCCGGGACCATCGCGTAGGGAAGCGCGTAGGTGAAGCCAAAGCCTATCCCCATGAAGAACATGACGGCGAACGAGAAGGAGGGCGGGTACAGGTGGCCCAGGAAATAGAGCACCATCTGCGTCACGGCGATGAACGCGAGCCCTATCCCGTACACGAGCTTCTTTCCGATGCGCTGCGAGAGGAGCACGCTCACCGGGATGAAGAGCATCGCGGTGACGAGCAGGACCAGCAGCGCGATCGTGGTGAGCGCCTCGTCGTTGTGAATGTACTTGAAGTAATAGATCGCGATGCCGCTCACGAGCGTGATCGCGATGATGTGGAAGGTGTAGGTAAGGGCGATCTGCACGTAGGGCCTGTTCTTGAAAACGCGCAGGTAGGTTTCAAAGAATCCCTCGGTGGGGAAGCCCTGCGTGAGCCTGGGCTCGCGGACGGCGACGACCGTAATCAATGCCGTGATCATCATGAGGAAGCCAAAGAGCGTGCCCAGCGCGACGAAGCCGGTGTTCTTGTCCGGGAAGAGGCCCACGATGGGAAGCGCGGCGCCCGCGCCCAGGAGCGTGCCTATCACGGCGAAGCCGAACCGGTACCCGTTGAGCGCGGTGCGCTCGTGGTAGTCGGTGGTGAGCTCGGGCGTGAGCGAGGTGTAGGGGATATTTACCGCGGCGTAGGCGGTGTTCAGGATGCAGAAGACGGCCGTGCCCCAGGCGAAGAGCAGGACCTGGTGATTGGCCGGGTCCCATCCCGCGCCAAAGAAGAGCGACGGGTTGGTGAACATCACGGCCATCGCGATGAAGAGCGGCACGCTTCCCCAGAGCATCCACGGGCGCCTGCGTCCCATCGCGCTCCTGGTGCGGTCGGAGAGAAAGCCCGCCGTGGGGTCCATCACCGCGTCCCAGACCTTGCCGATCATGATGATGACGCCCGCGAGCCCCGCCTCGATCCCCACCGTGTCGGTGAGAAAGTTCAGGAGCAGAAATGCGATCGCCGTGAAGAAGAGGTTGCCGCCCAGGTCGCACACGCCGAACCCGAGCTTCACCTTGAGAGAGAGTTTGCCGTCCGTCATCGATGCCTCCTGGGGGCGCGGACGCGTATCCGCGCTTTCTGATATTTTGCCGCCGGTCTCACAATCCCATCCTGTGATGCTCCTCCTGGACGCGCGCGCACCAGTTGCCCACGTTCCAGTCGCCGAACACCCCCATGCCGCCGCGCTCGTCGTCCCCGCAGTAGACGGGTACGTACACGAACGAAAGCCCGTTATGCGAAAACGCTTTTGCGAGAGCGGATTTGAGGTCGCCGACGGTATTCCCGCCGGGGAGCGCCAGCACCCCCCTCACCGCGCCCGCGAGCGCCAGGTAGTCCACCTCGACCGTATCGCCCGTCTTGTAGAGCTTCCCGTACTGCGCATTCTGGAGGCCGCTGATCGCGGCCATGCGCCGGTTGTCGAAGAGCACGATGCAGCCGCGCGCCCCGTGCTCGGTCGCGTCGATGAGCACCTGCGGGTTCATCGTGAAGCTCCCGTCCCCGCAGAACGCCACGGCGTAGCGCCCCGCGATCCCGGTCGCCAGGAGCGCCGATGCGGCGAAGCCCATGTAGGACGAGCCCGTGTCGGTGAGCGTCTGTCCCTCGCGCGCATCCTCGACGATCTGGAAGCCGTTCGCCTGCACGTCGCCCGCGTCGAACACCTTGAGCGCGCCCGCGGCGTCGGCGAAGTCGCACACGGTCTTGATGGCCGCGGGCTGGGTGAGGACCTCGCGCTTCCATACCTCGTCGTAGAGCGCCGGGGCCTCGTAGCGTGCCTTTTTGAAGGCGATCCAGTCGGCCCTCCTGCCGGAAAGCGCGCGCGCCCATGCGGAGCTCCCGTCCGCGGGGGTGAAGCCCGCTTTTTTCAGGCGCTCGATCCACGCGCGCAGGTTGAGCCGGGCATCGCCGGTGATGGATACGCCGCGGTTGTAGTGCGCCGCATGCGAGGGTTCGATGTTGAAGTTGATGACTCCCTGCGCGTTTTTCCACGCGGTCCCGGAGGAGTCCCACTGGCAGACCGCGCGCGCGCCCGCGACGATGACCAGGTCCGCCTCGTTCATCGCGTAGTTTCCCGACAGCGAGCCCTTGGACCCGCCCACGGTCATGTAGCGCCCGTTGGCATAGGGCACGATCCCCGTGGCGGACGGGCCGGCGACGATCGCCGCGTCAAGGAGAGACGCGAGCTCCTCGACTTCCCTCCCGCACCCGCGCGCCCCCTGTCCGATCTTTATGGTGACGCGGCGTGCCCCGCGCGCAAGCACGGTCGCCCGGTCGAACGCAGCGTCGTCGGCGCAGACGAGGCGGCGGGGCGTATACGCACCGGGAAGCTCGAGCAGGTTGAAGCCGGTGAGCGTCGCCGGCTGGACGTTCATGGGGGCCAGCAGGAAGAAGGGCCCGTTGAAGCCCTCGCCGTTCACTGCCACCGCGCCCGCGCGCAGCGCCGAGGGAAGCGCCCACGGCTCGTACAGCGCATACGCGCGCCCCATGACGCTTGCCAGCTTCAGGAAAAGTCCCTGTTCCCCGCGGGGGATCTGCTGCATGTTGAAGCCCTCGTCGTGCGTCGTCTCGTCACCATAGATGTGGTAGACCCCCGCGCCGTTCGATGCGGCGCAGAGCGAGCCCGCGAAGGCGTGCATGGCCCCCGGGCCAATGGAAGTGATGACCGCCGCAACCTCGCCCGTCGTCATGCGTAATGCCGTGGCCGCATGTGCGGCCGCGGTCTCGTGCCGCACGTTGTATGTCTTCACCAGTCCGGCATCCTCGTACACGCGCAGCGCCTCGGCGATGTCGGTCGTGCCGTGGCCGAATATCGCGAAATATTTCGTCACTCCCTGGTTGTAGAGCCCCAGCACCAGCGCCTCGGAGACGCTCAGGTCCTGGAATTGCGCGAGCGCCCCGGACGAAACGGCGCGTTCGACGGTCTTATGTGCGGCAAGCATCTTTGCGCGGTGGATTCGCTGTTCAATGGTCATGATATCGTTCCTTGCATTACGGAAAGGGGGATATGGGGATAGGGGAGATTTACGAGATTGAAAATGGTTTTGATTGAAATGAAGATAAAACCACTTCTTCTATCTCCCCATCTCTTCAATCCCCCCATCTCCCTTTCCGTTTGAGTTTGGTATTAAAAAAAGCTTCCAATCGCGGTGCGCAGCTTCGCATCGGCGATGGTGCCGGGATCGAGGATTTCCTTTATCCCGGGAAATCCAAGCGCGGTCTTCACGATGGTGCCGGGAAGGAGCGGGACCAGGTCGGCGAAGCTCTTGTGTGAAGCGCGCGATATGTCCAGGAGCGTGGCGCGGCTCGCGCGCTGCGATTCCTGGCGGTGCGCCGGGTAGCCGATCCCGAACTCGACCTCGAAGAGCCGGTCGAATATGAACCGGAAATTGACGTCGCCCGCCCATCCGTAGCCGTACAGCATGGGGAGCGAGACGCAGTTTCCGCCGTTGATCTGCCCGAAGAGCCAGGCCTCGACGGGCGAGGCGATGAGCCCGCAGAAGACGTTCGGGTACTGCATCACCGAATTCAGGAAGCCCTGGCCTGTCCCGCACCCTCCCACCACGAAGTCGACGCGCCCGGCGTTCAAGAGAAGCGCCGCGAGAAAACCCGTGTGGATATACGTGAGATCTGAGTCCGTGCCGTTCTTTCTCATTCCCGCGTTGATGATCTCGTGCCCGCGCCCCTCGAGCGCGGCGATCACGTTGGGGTTCCTGTCCCCCGCGCTGGTTTCGTTCAATACCGCGATTTTCATTTAAACACTCCTGCGCTTGAATAATTGAACATGATCGTGAATAACATACACGCGTGTAAACCGTGCTTCACGGAAAGGGGGATATGGAGATGAGGGGAGATTGATGAAATATAGAACAGTTTAATTCAAACGGAAATCAAACCACTTCTTTTATCTCCATATCTCTTCAATCCCCTTATCTCCCTTTCCGTTTATACTTGATGCGTTCATTCGATTCCGAGCATCTTCCGCGCCTCGTCGGGAGACGCTATTTCGCGGCCCAGTTCGCGCGCGAGGCGGACGATGCGCTCGACGAACTGCGCGTTCGACTTCGCGGGCTCGTTCTTCCGGAAGAAGACGTTGTCCTCGAGGCCCACGCGCACGTGGCCGCCCGCGATGATCGACATCGTGTTCATCGCGAGCTGGCAGCGCCCGATCCCGCTCACGTTGAAGAGCGCTCCCCCGGGGAGGCGCCCGATCATCGCGACCAGGTTCGCCGGGGTGCCGGGAAATCCTCCCATGCCGTTCACGCCCATCACCATATTGACGTAATACGGTTTCTTCAAGAGATTTTTCGCGACGAGGTTTTCCACTTCGCCGAACATCGAGGGATTGTAGACCTCGAGCTCCGGCTTGATGTTCCGGCCGAGCATGGCGGCCGCGAACGCCTCGATCTCGGAGCGCAGGTTCTGGAAGACCACCTCGCGTCCCCCGTAGAAGAACACGACCGAGCCCGTGTTGAGGGACGCCGACTCGGGTTTCGCGTCCAGGCTCATGATGCGACGCTCGATGGGAATGCCGGGCCCGCCCGTCGTGTTCTGGATCACCATGGGACAGCGCGCGCGGATCCCCTCGTTGATTGCGGAGAAGATCGCGGGGTCGCCCACGCCGCGTCCCTCGCGGTCGCGCGCATGTATATGGACCATGGCCGCTCCCGCGTTGAAGCACTCGACGGCCGAGGCGATGATTTCGTCGGGCTGCTCGGGGAGCGCGGGATTCGCCTCCTTGCCGTGGATGCCGCCCGTGAGGGCGGCCGTTATGATGAGCTTTTCCATAGTTCCCCCCACCGCGCGAGCGCCGCCGCGGCCGCGACCCATTGCGTCACGTCGGGAAGGACGGGAATCCCGGCGGCGCGCAGGCCGCGCTTCATTTTTTCTGAGTATGCGCCCGGCGTCGCGCATGCGACCACGGGCTTTTTCCCTTCGCGTGAAATGGAATCCAGGCGCGCGACGATGCTCTCGTCCAGCGGCGTGTTCTGGAACACGAAAAACGGCATGATGATGTCGACGTTTTCGTCTTCGACGAGCGTGCGGATGACGAACTCGTAATCGTCCGCGCTCGCCGAGCCTGTCACGTCGACGGGATTCTCGACAATGTAGAAAAAGCTGAAGTGCTTCCGCATAGTCTCGACCGACTTGCGCGCGAGCGTCGCGAGAGAAAGGCCGCGCGCGGGGAAAAGGTCGAGGGCGTTCACCATGGGCCCCGCGCCGTTGGACAGGAGCGCGGCCCTGCGGCCCCGCGCGGGCGGCTGGAGGGAGAGTGCCTCGCATGCCGCATAAAGCTCGTGGAAGCTTTCGGTGAGTATGGTCCCGCCGTGAGAGAGCGCGTCGCGGTAGACCGGGTAGCTCCCCCCGTACGCGCCCGTGTGCGAGACCGACGCGCCGGCCGACTGCGGCGTGCGACCGGTCTTGAAGGCGACCACGGGCTTCCCCTGCGCGCGGGCCATGGAGACCGCGGAAACAAATTTCCGTCCGTTGGCGAGCCCCTCGATGTAGCTCCCGATCACCTTGGTGTCGGGGTCCTGTGCCAGAAAGGCGATGAGATCACCCTCGTCTACGTCCAGCCTGTTGCCGTACGAAACCATCTTGGCAACCCCGGCTTCGTGCGCGAGCTCCATGAAGGCGCAGCCCCACGTGCCGCTCTGCGTGATGAAGCTCATGCTTCCCGCGGGCGGCCTCGTGAATCGGTTGCGGTGGTAGAAGAATGAATCAAAGCGCGTGCGCCCGTCGAACATGCCGATGCAGTTTGGGCCGATCACGCGTACGTCACGCGCGCGGGACAGGTCGGCCGCCGTGCGTTCGACCTTTTCGCGCTCGCCGCCGAGCTCCCTGCCGCCCCCGGAAATCACGAGGGCGTTATGCGCTCCCGCGCGCGCCATCGTGTCCACGATTTCTGGAAGGAGCGCGAGGTCGACCGCGACGATGGCCAGGTCGGGAGGCTCGGGGAGGGCCTCCAGCGACGGATAGGCCTTTGCGCCCAGGATCTCGCCGTGCTGCGGATTGATGGGATATACGCGTCCCCGGTATTCCAGGTTGAGAAGCGAATCGACGATTACATGGCCGATCTTTCCCCCGGTGGTCGAAGCTCCCACGACCGCGACGCTCCGGGGATTGAAAAAGCGTTCGAGAAAATCCGTGCGCGGGGTTTCGGAGCGAAATGGATCGGAGCGATCCTCTGCCGCAATCACGAGTTTTGCGTCGACGACTGTGCACCCGTCCGCGCGCGCGATGACCGGGTTGAGGTCGATCGATTCGAAAACCGGCGCGGCGTCTACGGCGAAGCGCGACAGGGAATGAAGCGCAT
>CALMJO010000032.1 GCA_937864375.1 uncultured Spirochaetota bacterium | reverse complement strand
GTCCCTGCAGGAAATAGTTAACCCGGAGGACCGGGACAGGGTGCTCGCGAATTACGCTAATCGTATCTCGGGGGGGCAGCCGGACGCGGTTTTAGAGATCAGGATTATAGACAAACAGGGCCGATTGCGATGGGCCGAGGTACGGGCCTCACAGACCACGTGGCAGGGAAGGCCCGCGGTCGTGAGCTTCCTCAGGGACTTCACACGGCGCAGGCTCGCCGAAATGGCGCTGGCCGAAAGCGAATCCCGGTTTAAAAGAATCACCGACAACATGCTCGATATGATTGCCGAAATCGACAGGGCCGGTTCGTCTATGTCAGCCCGTCGCACAAACGCTTTCTCGGGTATGCGCCGGAGGAATTGACGGGGAAAAGCATATTCGACCAGGTGCACCCGGAGGATCAGGCTGCGGTCGTGTCAGCGTACCTGGATGGCGCAGCGAGCGGATCGCACGTCGTAGTACAGTGCAGGTATCGCTGCAGGGACGGGCGCTATATCTGGATTGATTGCGTGGGCAATCCCTACAGGGGTGCGGACGGCAATTTCACGGGCGGCACAATAAATTCGCGGGAGATCACCGATCGTAAAAAGCTTGAATCGTTTCAACGCTCCCTCGTTGAAAATTCACTGCAGGGCCTCTTCATATTTCATGATAACCGGATCGTGTTCGCAAACAACGCGATCTCCGCTATTACCGGCTACTCGCGGCAGGAGCTTCTGGCGATCACCCTCGATGAGCTTATAGCCATTATTCATCCCGATGACCGGGAGGGACTTGCCGAAAAAATCCAGAACCGCCTGGAGGGTAATCTGGTAAATCCCCGGGACGAATTCCGGGTAATAAGCAAGAACGGGGGCGTACGTTATATATCTTCATATACGACGAGAGCGGAATACGAGGACGGGGGAGCGCTCCATGTTTCCATGATCGACGTGACCGACAAGATGATCGCGGAGAGGAAAATGCTCGAGGCCATGGAGATCGCTCGTCTCATCACCGGGAACATAACGGAAACCCTGTGGATGATGGATATGAACCTGGTAACCACGTTCATCACCCCTTCCGTTGAGCATACGAGGGGTTTCGCGCTGGAAGAGCTCAGGTCCATGAAGCTCGAGGACCACCTGGCGCCCGGATCTCTCGAGCATGCAACCGGTATTATGGCGGAGCTCCTGACGCCGGAAAACCTCGCGGACCCCTCAAAAAAAATCAGCGTCCGTATGGAACTGGAATTCTACCGAAAGGATGGAAGCACGTTCTGGAGCGAAAACGTGCTGTCCCTCCTCAGGGACGCGGCGGGAAAGCCCATTGGAATCCTCGGAGTCGGGCGGGATATCTCGGACCGGAAAGCGGTCGAGGACAGGCTCAAGAGTGCGCTTGCCGAAAAGGATTACCTGCTTAGAGAGATCCATCATCGCGTTAAAAACAACATGATGGTAATTTACAGCCTTCTGGGACTCCAATCGGATTATATAACGGATCCAAAGGCGCGTGAGGCCCTCAAGGAAAGCCAGACGAAGATTTCATCCATGATAAAACTGTACGATCAGTTGAACCGGTCGGCACGCGCATCGCATCCCGATGTGGGAAGCTATATACGCGCACTCACCGGCGAGCTTTTTTCCGCGTACAATTCAGGGGATGGCCGTGTCCGGCTCGAGACGGAAATAGAGGATGTTCCACTCGACGTGAAGCGTTCGTTCTATGCGGGCCTTATCATAAACGAGCTTGTGGGCAATTCCCTTAAGCACGCATTCGGTCATGCCGGGGAAAACGCCGTTTTCCTGGTGAGCGTTACCCTTAAACAGGAGGGTTCGAGGATAAGGCTCGTGGTCGCCGATAACGGCGCAGGGATGCCTGAAGAGCGGCACGAGGGCGCCAGGAGCGGATTCGGATTGAACATGGTTACGATGCTGGTGAGTCAGATGGCCGGTACCATTGAGATTTCCAGGAACGGCGGGACCGGCTTCAGCATTCTTTTCCCGTTGAAAGGCGGCGACACCGACATATAATCGCGCCGTTAAAACGAGTCTTTTAACGATAAAAATCTTGCTATTAATTCAATCGGTGTTACGCTTATCGCTGGACTTATATGACGATATAATTATATTACCGGCGCGATGCAGCAGATAGAATACTGGCTTTCAACCACGCTTAAATGCATCGGTGACGCGGTCATTACGACCGACAAAAACCGGTGCGTCACCTTCATGAACTACGCGGCCGAAAAAATGACCGGGTGGACGAATAACGAGGTCGTGGGCAAAGACCTCATCAAGCTGTTTACTATCATTAATGACAATACCAGGGAAATCATTGATGACCCGGTCATAAAGGTCCTGGCGGACGGGAGCACGGTTGAAAACGACAGCTCCATTATGGTGAGCCGGGGCGGGCACGATATATCGATCAGTTTCAACGCGTCCCCCGTGCAGGATGGGGACGGGCGCAATACGGGTGTGGTCTTCGTTTTCAGGGATATAACCTCAAAAAAGAAGGCCGAAGATGTCACCATGAAGACACTTCAGAAGCTGCGCAACGCCATGAACGCCATCATCGAGGCGATGGTCCTGACGATCGAAACCCGCGATCCGTATACAGCGGGCCACCAGCGGCGGGTGACCAACCTTGCGCGTGCGATCGCACGAGAGCTGGGTCTCACCGAGGACCAGGTGGACGGCATTCGGACCGCGGGAGTGATCCATGACCTTGGAAAAATATCGATCCCCGCCGAGATTTTAAGCCGCCCCGGGAAACTGCTCCCCCTGGAATACGGGCTCATCAAGACCCACGCCCAGGTCGGGTACGATATCCTCAAGAACATTGAATTTCCGTGGCCGGTCGCCGAAATCGTCCACCAGCACCACGAAAAGATGGACGGGTCGGGGTATCCAGTGGGCATCAGCGGCAAAGACATCCTGATCGAATCCCGCGTCATCGCGGTCGCCGACGTGGTCGAGGCAATGGCTTCTCACAGGCCTTATCGCGCCGCCCTTGGTATCGATCGCTCGCTCGAGGAAATTACCTCGAACAGGGAAACGCTCTTCGACAAGGATGCGGTCGATGCCTGCATCATGCTGTTCACGAAAAAGGATTTTACTTTTTTAACCTGACGCAGCAGGCCCCGTTCCGCGCAATTTAATGGCCCGCCTCGACGGCGGGCTTTTTGAATGGAGGCTCAGGCGACATTTCCCAGGATCTTGGTCTCGCGTCCGATCTTTTCGAACTGTTCGAGCACGAAGTCCAGGTGCTCGTCCTCGTGGGTGGCCATGAAGCTCAGCCTTATGAGCTGCATGCCAAGCGGCACCGCGGGGAAAATCACCGGGTTAGAAAATACACCGTGGTCCAGGAGCATGCGCCAGAACCTGAAGGTGAACAGCATGTCTTCGCCATTGATCAGGATGGGTACGATGGGCGTCTGGCCGTCAACCACGCTGAATCCCAGGCTCTTGAGCCCCTGTCGCATCTTGTTGGCGTTATAGTGCACCTTCCTGATCCTTTCGGGCTCGGACTGCATTATTTCAAGCGATTTGAGCACGGCCGCGACCTGGCCCGCGGGCATGCTTGCGTTATAAATCAGGGCAGGGGAGTTGTGCCTGATGTAGTTGATGACCGCCTTTTCAGAGGATATGAATCCTCCCTGAGACGCGAAGCTTTTGCTGAAGGTTCCCATGATGATGTCGGTATCCTTTTCGAGCCCAAAGTGACTGGCGGTGCCGCGCCCCTGCGTGCCCAGGACGCCCAGGCTGTGCGCATCGTCGCACATGATGCGGGCGTTGTACTTGCGGGCGATCCTCACTACCTCCGGCAGGTTGATAAGGTCCCCGTTCATGCTGAAAACCCCGTCAACGACGATCAGCTTTCCGGCATCGGAAGGAAGCCCGCTCACGACGCGCTCGAGGTCCTCCATGTCGTTGTGTGCGAACTTGACAAGGGTATTGGGACCGCAGCTCGCCTTCGCGATAAGGCATCCCTGTATGATGCTCGCGTGGTTTTCCTTGTCGGATACTATGTAATCGCCCT
>CALMJO010000031.1 GCA_937864375.1 uncultured Spirochaetota bacterium | reverse complement strand
CCTGCTTATGTCGCGGGTCAACAAATATTTGTATATTTGAGATTTTTTTGGTGCTTATTCCTGGTATTCAATCCTCGCAACGTAGGGCGAATCGGACTGCATCATCCCGTAATAAAACTTCTTTTCATTTATATCAACCGCGTCGTTATAGGACTCGACGACGCCCACCACGTGGACGATCGCGCCGACCACGAACAAAAGCGCGGAAACGATCAGGTCCGAGCGCGCCTCGGTTCCAGACCCGCCCCCGAACAGGCCCAGGTAGAGGTAATAGGCGGACGCGCCGTAAAAGCCGCCGGTAATGAGGCAGAAGCCGATTCCCTTGAGGTCGTTCCTGAGATAGATTTCGCCGCCGCCGGGGACTATGAGCGAGAGCATGCAGGCGAGCCGCGGATCCTTCACCTGGTATCCGGGCCCCGTATCCCTGCGCTCCGGCGCCTTCCCGCTGAATTCATCGACGTACTTGGGCGGCGTCTTTCTGTCACGTTTGCCCGCCGCTTCCTCCACTGTAAGCTCGTCGGCGGCGCGAAGCGCGGGAGCAAGGTGAAAGTCGACCGTCACCACGAGGGCGGTGAGGAATGCAATGGTCCGGATCATGTTTCCCCTTCGTCCGGGGAAGGATGCGCGCGCGTTATCGGTCATGGTCATGTCACACTCCAGGAGAGCTCTCTCGCATATGCCGTAAATACTACAGCAGCGGCGGACAAAAGCAAGAATTTTTCAGGAGGCGGGTCTATAAAAAGGAAACGCGGTTCCTGCCGTTCGTTTTCGAATTGTACAGGGCCCGGTCGGCGCGCTCGACGATGCTCTTGTTGTCCCGGTCCGCGTCGGGGATGAACTGCGTCACGCCCAGGGAAATCTTCACGCCAAGGCGTATGTCGCCGCACATGATCTTCGCCTCCTCCACGCTCTTGCGTATCCTTTCGGCGACGACGAGCGCGGATTCAAGGCTGGTCCCCGGGAGTATGACCGAAAATTCCTCGCCCCCATACCGGGCGGCGACGTCGATCTGGCGCACGCTCGACATGACGATCTGGGCGACGTTGATCAGTACGACGTCCCCGCAGGTGTGCCCGTAGGTGTCGTTGAATTTCTTGAAGTGGTCGATGTCAATCATGATGAGCGAGAGCGGGGTCTTCTGGCGGATGGCCTTTTCCCGTTCCTCCACCAGCGCGGCCTGGAAGAAATGGTGAATCTTCAGGTGGGTCATCATGTCCGTCGTGGCCATTTCGTACAGGGACGCGTTCTGTATGGAAATGCCCGCCAGCGAGGCAATGTTGAGCAGGTATTCCTTTTCCGATTCCGTGAATGGCGCGTTGTTGATCCGCTCGCCCAGGATGATGATGCCGTTCAGCTTTCCCTTCCCCTTGAGCGGAACGATCAGGGTGGGGCCTATGACCTTGAGCGTTTTGACCGCCGGATCGCCCGGGATGACCTTTTCGAGCTCTTCGGGGCCGTAGCAGCGGAAATTTCCCTCCAGGAACTTCACGAACCGCGAATCGGACACGATCTCGTACTCGATCGCGTGGTCGAGCTCGAAGCCCTTGTAATTACGGTGGAGGATGTAGACGTTCTCGTCAATGCCCTTCTTGAGGAAGATACCGGCCTTGAGCAGACGCATATGCCCCATGCAGGTCAGGAGGATCGATTCGATGAGGACGTTCGAATCGAGCGTGGAGTTGAGCCCCTTCCCGATCTCGATAAGCTGCTTGAGATCGTAGATCTTGCGCTCGTACTGCTCGATTTCGACGGGCATTTTTATCTCAATGTCAAAATCTTTAATATCATCCATCAAGGATATCCATTCACGCTGCTATTTACACGGTCCCGGCTATTCCGCTCGATCTCTTTCATGGCCTACAGCCGCCTGCCGGTCAGGAAAACCGCAGAAGGGCCTCGCGAAGATCGATCCTTCCGTCATAGTAGGCCTTCCCCACTATGCACCCCTTGAGCCCCAGGGGCCCAAGCCCGGAGAGGCTCTGTATGTCATCCATGGATGAGACGCCGCCCGAGGCTACAAGGTTCACCCCCGGCGCCTGCTCGAGTATCTGCCTCATCGCCTCCACGTTGGGACCGGTAAGCATGCCGTCCGTGGAGATGTCCGTGTAGATGATCTCACCGAGCCCCGAATTTTTCAACCTTTTAATGAATTCGAGCGCGCGCACGCTGGACACCGTTTTCCAGCCATGCACCGCCACCATGGAATCACGCGCATCGACCCCCGCGACTATATACTCGCCGTATTCCGCGAGAAGGTCCTGGAAATGCGGGTCGAGCACCGCCGAGCCCAGTATGATCCTCCGGATGCCGGCATCCGCATACCGCCTGATGGCATCGCCGGTCCTAATGCCTC
>CALMJO010000030.1 GCA_937864375.1 uncultured Spirochaetota bacterium | reverse complement strand
GGACTCTCCATGCCCGTGCGCGTGTACAATCCCGGCGGGAAGGGCGCGCTTCCGGCGGTGGTATTCTACCACGGCGGCGGCTGGGTGCAGGGAAGCATCGACACGCATGACGGACTGTGCCGGAGGCTCGCGAAGAAGAGCGGGGCCGTGGTGGTTTCGGTGGAGTACCGCCTCGCGCCGGAGAACCGCTATCCCGCCGCGGCGGACGATTGCTACGCGGCGCTCCTGTGGGTGAAGGCGAGCGGTGCGCAGATCGGCATTGATCCGGCCAGGATCGCGGTCGCGGGCGACAGCGCCGGGGGCAACCTCGCTGCGGTGGTGTGCCTCATGGCGCGCGACCGCGGGGGCCCCGCAATCGCCTTCCAGGCGCTCATCTACCCCGGTGTCGATTCGGCACACCTGGACACGGAGTCGTACGGGAATTTCGCGAAGGGCTACATGCTGGACAAAGCCGGCGTGGAGAAGTTCATAGGAATGTACCTCCCGGAAAAGAAGGACCGCCTGCTTCCCTACGCCTCTCCGCTTCTCGCTCAGAGCCACCGGGGCCTGCCGCCGGCGCTCGTGATCACCGCGGCCTTCGACGTGCTGCGCGACGAGGGCGAGGCTTACGCAGCAAAGCTCAAGAGCGCCGGCGTTCCCGCAAGGTCCGTGCGCTATCCCGGCATGATACACGGCTTCGTGTCGGCGCCGCGCTTCCTGCCCCAGGCGGACCAGGCACTTGACGAGATTGCTGCCGAGCTAATAAAGGCGTTTGGGGGCGGTTGATTCAGAATCGAAGTCCCCTGGTAAAGAAGACAGGAACGGGAGATCGCGACATTGTGACCGCGGATATCGATATGAGTGCAACAAATTGTGCAATCCGTACGACCAGGAAGTCCGATGGGCCGCTTATCAGGGAAATGCTCTATTATGCGATATACGTGCCGGATGGGTCCGCGCCCGCTCCGAAAGCGATTGTCGAAACGCCCCAACTAATAAAATACTATGCGAATTGGGGCCGGGCCGGGGATGCCGGATACCTGGCAGAATGCGGAACAGAGCTCGTGGCTGCGGTCTGGATCAGGCTGTTCAATGAGCGCGACATGGCTTACGGTTTTATTGGCAACGATATACCCGAATTGAGCATGGCGGTCATAGAGGAATTCAGAAACCAGGGGCTTGGCACGGAATTATTGAACAGGCTGCTGTACGATCGGGAAGTTTTGAATTACAAGGCGCTCTCTCTGAGCGTTCAAAAAAGCAATAGGGCGGTGAATTTATATCTGAGGTCGGGTTTCAGGATGTTCAGGGAAACCCCGGAAACATATATCATGGTCAGGCGATCGCAAGGCATCCCAGGTGCGGCTCATTAACATGGCGACATGCAATTCCCCGGCGGAAACCGCCGGGGCCTTTTAAATCACTCTTACGGAAGAAAAAAGGTTCGCGAAAGACTCGGTAAAACCGAATGCAAAAAGCCCCGCGGTTTCCCGCGGGGCCGGTTTTTCAGAGTACGCTCTCCACTGCCGTGTACTGCAGCCCCAGGCTGTCCGCCACGTTCTTGTAGGTGCATTTTCCCGTGTGCACGTTGATCCCCTTCATCAGGGGCTTCGATTCGCGCGCGGCCTGGACTATGCCCTTGTCCGCGATTGCGAGCCCGTAGGGGTAGGTGACGCTGGTGAGCGCGATGGTGGAAGAGAGCGCCACGGCGCCCGGCATGTTCGCCACGCAGTAGTGGACTATGCCTTCTTCCACGTAGACCGGGTTCGTGTGCGTGGTCGCGTGCGTCGTCTCGAAGCAGCCGCCCTGGTCAACCGCCACGTCGACCACGACCGCGCCCTTCTTCATCATCCTGAGGTGGCTGCGCTTGAGGAGCTTGGGCGCCGCCGCGCCGGGAATGAGCACCGCGCCAATCACAAGGTCGGCGTTCTTCACCGCTTCCTCGATATTGCTCTCGTTCGAGTACAGGGTCGTTATATGGGTGGAGAAGATGTCGTCAAGGTAGGCGAGGCGCTTCGCGCTGATGTCCATGATGGTGACGTCCGCCCCGATTCCCACGGCCATCTTGCAGGCGTTCAGTCCCACGACGCCCCCGCCCAGGATCACGATGGTGCCGCGCCGGATGCCCGGCACGCCGCCCAGGAGAATTCCGCGCCCGCCAAAGGGCTTTTCCAGGTACTTCGCGCCCTCCTGGATGGAGAGCCTCCCGGCGATCTCGCTCATGGGGGTGAGGAGGGGAAGCGAGTGGTCCTCGCACTCGATGGTTTCGTAGGCGACGCCGATTATCTTCTTTTTCATGAGGGCGTCGGCGAGCGGCTTGTTGGCGGCCAGGTGCAGGTAGGTGTAGAGGATCTGTCCCTCGCGGAACAGCTCGTATTCC
>CALMJO010000029.1 GCA_937864375.1 uncultured Spirochaetota bacterium | reverse complement strand
TACGGTCTCGTGGGCTCGGAGATGTGTAATAAGAGACAGGTGCATACCTTGGATGCGAACGGCGAATTGTTCTTACGGGTCAGGAAGCCCCCATCGCACGGTTTCCACGCTACGCTTCACCCTCCCCCGGCCCCTCCCATCGAGGGAGGGGAGTGAGGAATTCCACCAGCATGCATTTAGGTACTCCGGCCGCCCTTCGACACGGCTCAGGGGGCGATGGACCGGTGAGAGCATGCTCTCGGAATCTCCGTTTAAGAAGTATAGGTCGTGAGTACAAAAAGTATAGGGAACAGGTAACTTCACTGAAAGCGGAATTCACGTCATTGTTGAACGAGAAATAAGCCACTTGAACGCCGCGTCAGCGGCATACCTTGTTAGCTCTAATGTCCGAGGCGAGTCCGGCGGTAGCCGGCGAGCGCGAGTTTGAGCGTCAGCCCCCCTGGCGCCTGAAGGGCGGGGAGAGTGGGAGCCACGAGGGAGAGAGGCCACGCAGGCCTTTCTCCCTCGTGAGCACCCCCTGCCAGAGGGCAATAAATCCAACGTCAAGCGTTCCACTCAACCTGGCATACTGATGTATTTCTCAAAATAGCAGAGGCGCGCCGTCTCCGGCGCGCCCCTTGCTTATTGCATGATGATGCGAGTCTTTAAAGCTTCTTCATCAAATCCTCGCTCACTTCCTTAACCCCCGGCTTCCCGTCGAGCACGATGACCTTCACGCCCTTTTTCGCGGCCACTTCCTTGAAGTAATTCGCCGCGGCGAGGGACCCGGTCTTTGCATCGTAGTAGATGTCGTGCCTCTTGCCTATGGCCACCTCGTCCTGGTCGTCGGAACGGGCGCTCAGGGCCCCGCCGCACACGCGGCACACGAAGCCGCCGTCTTTTTCGGTGGGCTTGATGGCGTCTATGAATATATTGTTCGGGTGGTTGTTGTCGTTCGCGCAGAGGCGTCTGCCCATGATGCGGTTCTTCGCGATCTCGCGGGGAAGGTCGATCTCGATGACGTAGTCGAGCTTCATCCCGGCCTTGGTGAGCGCCTCGTCGAGCGCCTTCGCCTGCTCGAGGTTGCGGGGGAAGCCGTCCAGCAGCCAGCCCTTCGCGCAGTCGGGCTCCTGGAGGCGGGCCACGATCATGGGAATGGTGATGGAGTCGGGGACCAGCTCTCCCTTGTCGATGAAGGCCTTCGCCTTCATGCCGATCTCGGTCCCCTTCTTGATGTTCTCCCTGAAGATGACGCCCGATTCTACGTGGTTGATGCTGTACTTCTTCTGGACTACCGCGCCCTGGGTGCCCTTGCCGCTGCCGTTGGGCCCAAAAATGAGTATGTTCATGGAATAACGCTCCTTAATAGTAGATTGATGACGAAATATAAGTACTGTTCCGCGACGCCTTATCCATGCATAAAGGATGAGACCCGTTTGTAAAGAAATTTTATGATCGGGGAGGGGCGGGAATTTTTTCACTTGCGCTGCCCTCCGCGGGGGGTATTGTGGCGGCGAGAGGTGCGCGTATGGGCGGCGGAGACGGGAAAACGGGCCTCGAGGTCGGGAAGAGGCCATGGGGCATATACGAGGTGCTCGCGGACGAAGAGGACCACAAGGTCAAGCGGATCACGGTATACCCCGGGAAAAGGCTCTCCCTGCAGCGCCACAGGCGCCGGTCCGAGCACTGGTTCTGCGTCCACGGGGAGGGTGCGGTGACGCTGGACGACCGGGTCGTGGAGTTCACCCCCGGCGGCGCGGTGGACATCGGAACGGGCGTGCTCCACAGGGTCGAGAACAGGGGTGAGGACAAGCTCTATTTCATAGAGATTCAGCGCGGCGACTACTTTGGCGAGGACGACATTGAGCGCGTGGAGGACGACTTCGGCCGGGCGTAAAGGGCGGAAAAAGGCTTGCGTCGTCCGCCCGAATGCCGCATTAATCGGGAACGCGCCGCCTTCCCGCGGTTTTTTTGTAACACCGGGAAATCCGGAACATCAGAACCATGATGCGCGTTCGTGCAAGGCAAGCGCGCATCGCGCATTGCCGGCCCGGCGGACGGCTCCGGGAGGTTGACGGGATTCATCCGCTGCGCGGGCGGTCGAACGCGGCCCGTGTTTCACATGGCATCCAGCGAGGGCATCAGGCGGAGAGCGGGAGCTCCATGGCAATGCGGTGGAGGGGCGCGCCGGGGACGAGCGGTATGCGATTCGGCCCCCCCTCGCTTCGTTCAAGGATTGAAAGAGACAACGGCGTGTAAGAGCGGGAGATGTGGAGATTGACGAGATGAGGGGGATGAGCCCCCGCACCCCCAGAGGGGGCAAGGAAAGCGCTCTGATATTCCACTGTCATCGACGAATCCCGGACTTTCGGGATGAGGAGAAATCCTGTTGCACGTGAATGCCTGTAAAGATTTATCACCCCCAACGGCGGGGTTCAAAATGACAAGGGAGAGTAATACGGATCGTCGTGTTGTAAACAAAATATAGTTATATACGAACAGAGACTCGACCTGAAAGGAGGAACACGGCCGCACATGATAAGCGTTAACGGCGTCACCAAATACTATGGAAACTTTTGCGCGGTGAACAACATCTCGTTCACCATCCGCAAGGGAGAGATCACGGGGCTCCTGGGCCCCAACGGCGCGGGGAAGACCACGACGCTGCGCATGCTCACCTGTTACCTGAGGCCCAGCGCGGGGAAGATCACGCTGGGCGACTACCTCGTGGACGAGAACCCGCTCGAGGTTAAGCGCATGATCGGCTACCTGCCGGAATCGGCGCCGCTGTACGCGGACATGCTGGTCTACGACTACCTGGTATATGTGGGGAAGATCCACGCGATACAGGGGGACGCGCGCATCCGCGAGATCGCCGCCGTGTGCGGCATCACCGAGATCATGCACAAGAACATCTCCGAGCTCTCCAAGGGCTACCGCCAGCGCGTGGGGCTCGCGCACGCGATGATCCACGACCCGGACATCCTCATCCTGGACGAGCCCACGAGCGGCCTGGACCCCAACCAGATCATCGAGATCCGCACGCTCATCAAGGAGATCGGGAAAAAGAAGACGGTCATACTCTCCACGCACATCCTCTCCGAGGTCGAGGCGACCTGCGACCGCGTCATCATCATCGACCGCGGCACCCTCGTCGCCGACTCGCGCATGGCCGACATCACGTCGGGCCACAACAAGAAGGCGCGCCTCATGGTGCGCGTCAAGGGGGCCGACTACGACGCGCTCTCGTCGGCGCTCAAGGCCCTTCCCGGCGCGGGCTCCGTGACCCGGGCGGATGACCCCGACGGGCTGACGGCCGCGGTGGTGGCGTCGGAAACGACCGATGACCTGAGGCCCGCGGCGTACGCGGCCGTTAAAGACAGGGGGTGGACGCTCTACGAGCTCTCCCGCGAGCACGAGACGCTCGAGCATGTGTTCCGCCGGCTCACCAAGGGAGGCCTGCAATGAAATTCAGGGAAACGCTGAACGAGGCGAAGATCATCGCCCGCAAGGAAATTCTTTCCTACCTTACCACGCCCATCGGTTACATCGTCATCACGGTCTTCCTCATCGTGACCGGATGGTTTTTCTTTTCAACGTTCTTCCTCTACGGACAGGCGGAGCTGCGCGGCTTCTTTGAGCTCCTCCCGCTGGTGCTGGCCTTCGTGGTGCCAGCCATAACCATGCGACTCTTCGCGGAAGAAAAGCACTCAGGAGCCTACGAGACGCTCATGACGCTCCCCATCTCCATGGAGGGCGTGATCCTGGGCAAGATCCTCGCGGGGACGGGCTTCGTCCTCGTGATGTGCGCGCCCACGCTGCTGTACGCGGTGAGCGCGGCCATGGTGGGGTCGCTCGACATCGGCCCCATCATGGGAGGCTACCTGGGGACGGCGCTCCTGGCGCTGGCCTTTTCAGCCATAGGCGTCTTCGCCTCGTCCATAACGAAGAACCAGATCGTGGCCTTCATGATAGGGCTCGCGATGTGCCTGTTCATCTCGCTCATCGACAAGTTCCTGTTCTTCGTGCCCTCGTCCATCGTTGGGCTCTTCGAGTACCTGGGCGCCGACTACCACTTTGGCAACATCTCGCGCGGCATCATCGATTCACGCGACATCCTCTACTTCCTGTCGCTCGCGGTGCTCGCCTTCATTGGGACTTCCAAAATGCTTGAGGACAGGAGCTGACACGCAATGAAAATGATAACCCTGAACGATGCGAAGGCGGCCCTCGTGCGCGTCGTCGACAAGGCCGCCGAACGGAAGAACCAGTGGCTGGTCAATATAATAATCATAGTGCTCGTGAACCTGGTGGGAATGGTGCTCTACTTCCGCCTGGACCTCACCCGCAACAACGCCTACTCGCTGTCGAAAATAAGCGCGCGCGTGGTTTCCTCGCTCGAGGAGCCGCTCACGGTGAAGGTCTTCTTTTCAAAGGACCTTCCCGCGCCGGTGAACACGGTGAACCGGTACGTTGCCGACCTCCTCGAGGAGTACAAGCAGGCGGGCAACCGCAACTTCCGCTACGAGTTCGTTGATGTGGAGAAGCACAAGGAGGCGGCGGCCGAGTACGGCATCCAGCCCATCAGCCTGCAGGAGCTCAAGAGCGACCGTGTCTCCGCGCGCAGCGCCCACATGGGCATCGCGCTCGTGCACGGCGACCTGATCGAGACCGTGAACCCGGTGATCGATCCCGAGGAGCTCAAGCGCCGCTCAACTACTTTCCAGGGGATCGAGTACAAGATCACCACGCTCATCCAGAAGATGACCGGCAAGGTGGACGCGCTGCTGCGCCTGGGCGACAGGAAGATCGAGGTGGTGCTCTACGCGAGCTCCGGCCTCCAGATTGACGGCATGAACGAGATCGACCGCAAGGTCGCGGAGAAGGTGCGCAAGTCCAACCAGCGCAACTACGACAAGCTCTCCTTTGGCTTCGTCGACCCGGACAGGGACAGGCGCGCGCTCGATCTCGCCGAGGTGTACGGCTTTCCCAAGCTGCAGTGGCCCGCGTTCACCACGCGCACCGGGAAGGCCGTCCCGGCCGGCGAGGGCATGATCGGCATCGTCGTGAAGCTGGGAGACCGCTTCGAAACCATTCACATCCTGGGGCGCACCATGTTCGGCGATTTCACGGTGGCGGGCATGGACAACCTGGAGGAGTCCATCAACAACGCGGTGGGCAACCTCGTGGGGATCAATCCCAGGGTGGGTTACATCACCGGCCACGGCGAGCGCGACATCTCCAACCCGCGCGAGAACGGCGCGGGGACCTTCCGCGAGCTCATTGACGACATGTACGAATTCAAGGTGATCGACCTCCCGGAGGAGGAAATCCCCGCCGACATCCAGACCATCGTCATCAACGGGCCGCGTACTGAATTCAGCGACGCGGATCTCTTCAAGGTGGACCAGTTTCTCATGCATGGAAAATCGGCCCTCATCCTGCTCGACTCGTTCAACGAGCTGCAGCCTGACGGGCAGCAGAACATGTTCATGCGCGAGCCCGCGGTGCTCCCGGTGAACACGGGGCTGGAAAAGCTCGTCGCGGCCTACGGCGTGACCGTGAACCGCGACATCGTGCTGGACAAGAACTGCTACCGGCAGGTGCAGCGCGGGTTGGGCGGCATGGCCGAGCAGTACGTCTACTTCCTGCCTCTGGTGGACGAACAGGGGCTCAATCGCGAAAATCCCGTTACGCGCCATCTTAAAAAGATCGCATTCTTCAAGGCCTCCTCGCTCGCGCTCACCGAGGGCGCGAAGGAGGGGATCGCGCGGGTGCCGCTGGTGAGCTCGTCGGACGACAGCTGGCTCATGACGGGCCGCGTGAACTTCAACGCGTGGCAGATGGCGCCGCCCAAGGCGGGCGACCTGGCGCGCTACACCCTCGCGGCGCTCGTGTCGGGCGAGCTTCCCAGCCATTTCGCGGACAGGCCCGTTCCCAGGATGGATAAGGAAAAGGAAAAAGAAAAGAACAAGGACAAGGCGAAGCCGGGAGCGAAGGACGCGCCAAGGCCCGCGGACACGGGCGAAAAATCGCCCATCGCGTCGGGTTCCGTGATTAAAAAAGCGGTGAAGCCCGTGAGGCTCATCGTGGCCGGGACCTCGGAGATCAGCACGCCCATGTTCGTGGACAAGGAGGGGCGCGCGCCCAACTCCGTGCTCCTGCACAACATGGTGGATTACCTGAGCGGAAACTACGACGTGCCCGAGATGCGCAGCAAGGGGCTCGAAATCAACCCCATAAAGGAGACGGGCGACAACACCAAGGTCACGCTCAAGCTCTTCAACATCGCCGGCCTGCCGCTCCTGGTGATCCTCACAGGGCTCGTCATCTGGAAGCGCAGGGCGGTACGCCGGCAGAGAATTCTCGAGGCCTTCGCGGGCACGGAGGGGAAGGATGAAAAATAAGAAGTTTCTTATAAGCCTCGGCATCATCGCGCTGTGCGCGCTGGTGCTCGTGATAAACAGCTACCGCTCGTCGAGCGTTCCCTCGCTCAAGGCCTGGACCGGGGCCGCCGACGAAATCCTCGTCACGCGCGAGGGAAAGACCGTGAGCCTGGTCCTGAAAGAAGGTAAATGGCTCATGGGAGAGAAGGCCTTCCCGGCCGACCCCGAGGCGATGACCCAGATCGAGAACAAGCTCAAGAACCTGAAGCTGAGCGAGCTCATTACGAGCACGCCGCACTACGAGCGCTACGACCTCGCGGGCGAGCGCGCGGTGACCGTGCAGGCGAAATCCGGCGGGAAGACTCTGCGTGAGGTGACGCTGGGCAAGAAGAGCAGCACCATGCGCCACACCTACGTGAGGCTGGGTGAGGCGCCCGAGGTCTACCTCGCCTCCGGCAGCTTCGACGAGCTCACGAAGCCCGCGGACGACCTGCGCGACAAGACCATCATGAAGGTATCCAAGGGCGCGATCGAATCGTTCGAGGTGGTGAACAAGGGAATCCGGACGCGCGTCGTGAAGCAGGTCGAGGAGCAAAAGGAAGAGAGCGCCGCAAAAGACCCCGCCGCGCCCGAGGGACCGGCGCAGGAAAAGACGAAGAAGGTGGAGAAATGGACCTTCGCCGACAATCCCGCGGCGCGCGTCGACGAGGGGAAGCTGGGCCAGGTCCTCGCGGCGATCGACCCCCTCAAGGCCATGGCGTTCATCGAGCAGGACGTAAGGGGACTGGCGCCCCAGTGCACCCTGAGCGTCAGGGCGTTCGGCAAGGACATGCGCCTGGACATCTACAGGAAGCTCGACGACGGGCGCTACCTGTGCGGCTCGTCGGAATCGCCCTATGCCTTCGCGCTGGACAGCTGGAAGGTGGAGAACACCATCATGAAGCCCGCGGAGGACATGAAGCAGAAGTAGGAGGACGCCCATGCGCGCGAACGGAACCGAGATACTTGCCACGATCGGGCCCGCGTCGGTCGAGCTCCTGTACGAGCTCTACGCGGCGGGCATGTCGGGCGCGCGCATCAACAGTTCGCACGGCGATCCCGGCTTTCATGAGAAGGTGATACGCGCCTCACGCGCGGCGAACCCGTCGGGATTCATCGTGTACGACATCAAGGGGCCCAAGGTCCGCCTGGGGGACTTCCCCTCACCGCTGGCGGTGCGCGCCGGCGAAAAGCTTGTGCTGCGCACCGACTTGGCCAGGGCACAGGGGTCCGACTATCCCTCAGTGAAGGACCTTGCCGCGGGCATACCGGTCTCGTACGCGGAGCTCGACCGCTTCGTCAAGCCGGGCCACAGGCTTTTCGTGGACGACGGCTACGTGGGGCTCAAGATCACCGCCGCCTCGCCCGGCAGGATCGAGTGCGTGGTGCTCTACGGCGACGCGCTTCGCGCCCGCAAGGGGCTCAATCACCCGGACACCGTCGTCGAGTATCCCTACACCATGCCCGCCGACTATCCCAACCTCGATTTCGCGTCGCGCCTGGGCGTGGACTTCATCGCCGATTCCTTCACGCGAAGCGAAGCCGACGTCCAGGAGCTCCGCGGCCGACTCAAGGGCACGCGCACGAAAATAATCTCCAAG
>CALMJO010000028.1 GCA_937864375.1 uncultured Spirochaetota bacterium | reverse complement strand
AGCCCCATGGACACGGTCACCGAATCGCGGATGGCGATCAGCCTGGCGCTCCTCGGGGGGATCGGCATCATTCACTACAACAATTCCATCGACGAGCAGGTAGAGCAGGTCAAGAAGGTCAAGCGGTTCGAAAACGGGTTCATCACCGACCCCGTGGTCCTCTCGCCCGAGCATGCCATCACCGACGTCGACCGCATCAAGGAAAATTACGGTTTTTCCGGGATTCCCATCACCGAGGACGGGAAACTGTATTCCAGGCTCGTGGGAGTGGTGACCAACCGCGACATGGACTTCGAGTCGGACCGCGGCCGCAAGCTGCGCGAGGTGATGACCCGCGACGTCCTCACGGCGAAGAAGGGCATCTCGCTCGTACAGGCGAACGAGATACTCAAGGCATCCAAGAAGGGCAAGCTTCCCATAGTCGACGACAGCGGCCGCCTGGTCGCATTCATGTGCCGGAACGACCTGTTGAAAAACCGCGAGTATCCCAACGCCTCGAAGGACGCGCAGAAGCAGCTCATGGTGGGTGCGGCCATAGGGACCAAGGAGGAGTCGCGCGAGCGCGTCGAAAAGCTCGTCCAGGCCGGGGTCAACGCGGTTGTCATCGATTCCGCGCAGGGAAACTCCATTTATGAAATCGAGATGATCCGCTACATCAAGAAGAAATTCCCCGGGCTCGAGGTCATAGGCGGCAACGTGGTGACCGAGGAGCAGTGTGAAAATCTCATCAAGGCGGGCGCCGATGCGCTTCGCATCGGGATGGGACCGGGTTCCATCTGCACTACGCAGACCACCATGTCGGTGGGACGCGCACAGGCGACGGCCGTGTTCCGCACCGCGCGGTATGCGCGCAGGAGCGGGATTCCCGTGATCGCAGACGGCGGCATCTCCACCATCGGACACATCGCCAAGGCGCTCGCGATAGGGGCCTCGTCAACCATGATGGGCTCAATGTTCGCCGCGACGGAAGAGGCGCCGGGAGAATACTATTACGAAAACGGCGTGCGCGTGAAACGCTACCGCGGCATGGCCTCCCTCGAGGCGATGGAGAAGGGCGGCGCGAAGCGCTATTTCGCGGAAGAGGCCAAGATACTCGTCGCCCAGGGCGTTACCGGCGCCGTGGTGGACAAGGGCTCAATATTCGATTTCATACCGTATCTCATTCAGGGCCTCAAGCATTCTTTCCAGGACATGGGCGTGCGGAGCCTCAAGGTGCTCCATGAAAAACTGGACTCGAACGAGCTCCGCTTCGAGAGGCGCTCGGTGTCCGCGCAGGTCGAGGGCGGCGTGCACGACATGTATTCCTACAAGGAACCCAAGTACATGTAACCGGGCGGCGATTCCGGGATCGCCCCAACGATCGGTCAATATATTTCCCAACCCCATGCCTGCGAATGATGCGTGAAGACCGGCCAGGCGGTTTCATTCTCCCCCGCGCGATACGGACCGTACAGTCATCGGAAATATTTTTCCGGTATTCGATTATTTTGGTTGCGAGCCGGTATACATGTAAAAAAATTGCCCCTGGAATTATTAAAATTTTCATGAATCACGGGGGCGTATATGAGTAACCGGATGTGCAGAGACACCATTGGCGATATTTCGCGGAGGGCCGCGTCCAGGTACCGGGACAAGACGGCTATCGTGTTCCGCGATGTTACCCTTTCCTTCACGCAGCTCGAGGAAGAGGCGTGCCGCTTCGCGAACCTCATGACGAAGATGGGCGTGGGCAGGGGAGACCGCGTGGCGATTGACGCCTACAATTCGCACTACTATCCCATCTGCTTCCTGGGACTCGCGAAGATCGGGGCGGTCCAGGTCCCCATCAACTACATGCTCAACGGCGAGGAGATCTCCTACATCGTGAACCACTCGGGGGCGAAGGTGTTCATAGTCGAGGACGCGCTCTACCCCGCGATCGAGGCGCACAGGCAGTCGTTCACGAGCGTCCGGAAGTGGGGCTTCATTCCGCTTTCGGGCGCGGCGGTGCCGGACGGATTTTTCGATCTTGGCCGCGAGATGGCGGCAATGCTCACACAGGAGCCCGATCTGGAGATAGGCGCCGAGGAAATCGTGCAGATACCCTATACCAGCGGCACCGAGTCGAAGCCCAAGGGCGCCATGCTTTCCCACCGTGCGCTCTTTTCACAGTACCTCAGCTGCATCTACGAGGGCGAGTACCAGGAGGGCGACGTTTCCATCCACGCGCTCCCGCTCTTTCACTGCGCCCAGCTTCACTGCTTTCTCACGCCGCTTCTCTATGTGGGCGCCCAGAACGTAATCCTGCACAGGGCCGATCCGCTGGAGATGATAATCAACATCGAGAAGTACGGCGCGACGCACATGTTCGCGCCTCCCACGGTCTGGATAGGAATTTTAAATCACCCCGAGTTCAAGGACTACAACCGTTCGACCCTCAAGAAGGCGGCCTATGGCGCGAGCATCATGCCGGTGGAAATCATACGGCAGCTCTCCGCGACCTTCGAGGGACTTCGCCT
Organism: uncultured Spirochaetota bacterium; assembly: GCA_937864375.1. Lineage (GTDB taxonomy): Bacteria > Spirochaetota > UBA4802 > UBA4802 > UBA5368 > FW300-bin19. The sequence continues at coordinate 151 of CALMJO010000028.1, read as the reverse complement.
CTGGAACTACTACGGGCAGACTGAGATGGGACCGGCGGCGACGATCCTGCGTCCCGAGGACCAGGTGCGCAAGGCGGGATCGGCCGGCAGGCCCGTGCTCAACGTGGAAACGAGGCTCATGGACGACGACGGGAACTTTCTTCCCGCCGGC
>CALMJO010000027.1 GCA_937864375.1 uncultured Spirochaetota bacterium | reverse complement strand
GCTCACGATCCTCTGCACGGCGCTCTCCCAGGCCGCGAAGCTTCCTAGGAAGCTTTTTCCCTCGGCCACGGACGAAAAGGTCACCAGGGGATAGAGGGAGCGCGCCCCGCGAAGCCTGGTGCACAGAGTGGCCGACGGTTCGCTCGTGACGAGGTCGCCGCGACCGTTCAGGTAATAGCCCGTGAGACAGAGCGCGTCGTACCTCGATACTGCGTCCGCGAGATAGATCTTGTCTTTTAATGGATCGATCGTGCCGGTCATGATGTAGCCCCAGCTTTTAAGTCCATCGCCCCCCGTTGAAGGGTCCTTTCCCGGCGAGCAGGACGCGAGCGTGAAGAGCGCCGCGCAGGCAAGCGCCATGACCATGACGGCCCCGGCATTCATGCGACTGCGGCATCTATCCCCGCCGCGGTCGCCGACGCTCATCATCGGAACTCCCATGGGAAACGCCTCCCCGGCGCCTACCTGGAACGCGCGAGCGCGCGCGCAGCATCGACGATGTGGCTCACGTTGAACCCATGCTTGTCCAGGAGATATTTCTCGGTCGCGACCTCGCCGAACCTGTCGGGAACACCCAGTCGCTTCACGCGGGTGGGCCTGCGCTCCGACAGGGTCTCGCATACGACGCCGCCCAGGCCCCCCAGTATGTTCTGGTTCTCGACCGATACGACGGCGCCGGTCTTCTTCGCGGACTCGACGAGCGCATCGCCGTCGAACGGCTTCACCGAGGGGTAATGCAGCACCTCGGCCCCAAGTCCTTCCTTCGCGAGCTCGTCGGAGGCCTTCATGACGAACTGGACCATGTAGCCCGTCGTGACGATGGTGACATCATTGCCCTCGCGCAGTCGCACCGCCTTGAGGGGGTCGAACGCGCAGGACTCCTCGCGCAGCACCGGCACCTTCGAGCGGACGAGCTGCATGTACGTGGGCTGTTTTGTGACGGCCATGTGCCTCATGACCGCGCGCAGCTCGAACTGGTCGCACGGGCTGTAGACGTGCATGTTGGGCATGGCGCGCATGATTGCAAGGTCCAGGAAATCCATGTGCGTGCCGCCGTTTGGGCCCTGGGTGATGCCGGGCGCAGTTCCAACGATCTTCACGTTGTTGTTGGCGTATGCGACGCTTATGGTCACCTGGTCGTACACGCGCCGCGAGGCGAAGCAGGTGAAGCTTGCGCAGAAGGGGACCTTTCCCTCGTTGGCGAGGCCCGCGGCAATCGAGATCATGTTCGCCTCGGCGACGCCGATGTCGATGAAATTATCCGGGTGTTTTTCCATCACCACGGGGTTCGTGCCCGAAGCCTTGGCGAGGTCCGCCTCGAGGCAGAGCACGTTGGGATTTTCCTCTATGAGCTCGTTCAGCGTATGGGCGTAGACCATGCGCATCTCCATGTTTTTATAATCCATGGCTATTCTCCTCTGCAGTATGGTAGATCGTAGCGGCAGCCGCACGCGTCGAGGTACTCGTCCCAGGACTTCTTGTCCGGAACCTTGATGTTGTGGCTTCCAACCTTGGCCTCGACGAGCGCGTTGCCCTTTCCCTTGACCGTGCGGGCGATGATCATCGCGGGCTTGCCCTTGACCGCGACCGCCTTGTTGATCGTGGAGAAGAGGATGTCCCAGTCGTGCCCGTCTATGTCGAAGACCTCCCACCCGAACGCCTTCCATTTGTCGGCAAGCGGTTCCAGGTCCATGATCTGGTCCGTGGTGCCGTCGATCTGCATCCTGTTGTAGTCGCAGATGGCCACGAGGTTGTCGAGCTTGTAGTGGGACGCGAACATGGCAGCCTCCCATACCTGTCCCTCGTCGCTTTCGCCGTCGCCGATTATGCAGAACACGCGGTTATTTCTTTTGTTTAGCCTCGACGCGAGAGCGATGCCGCAGGCGCACGAGAGCCCCTGTCCAAGGGACCCCGCGGTCATGTCGACGCCGGGCGTCTGTACCTGGTCAACATGGCTTGGGAGCCTGGTGCCGTCCTGGTTGAGGGTAGGGAGCCACTCCCTGGGGAAGTAGCCTTTTTCGGCAAGGGTAACGTAGAGGACAGGCCCGGCATGCCCCTTTGAAAGGACCAGCCTGTCGCGATCGCTCCAGCGCGGCTCCTCCGGCCTTACGCTCATAATCCTAAAATAGAGCGTGATGAGTATCTCCACGAGGCTCAGGGCGCCGCCTATATGGCCGGACCCGGCGCCGCAGATGATGTCGGTGATGATAAAGCGCAGTTTGCGCGCGAGCTCGTCATAGTCTTCTTTGACGAACGCAGTTGCAGCGGATGCAGACATGTATGTCCTCCATTCTATTGTAATTCGGAAGCATTGTAATGAACGGTCATTGAACACGCATCCCGGGAGCAGAACCTTCCGAATGACGAATCAGCAGGGCGCGTGGGTTCGATCCTCAGGAATGAATGCTTCAATCACCGGGAGTGTATTGTCATGCAGAAAAGCGTGGACATGTAAAGCGCCTTTTTTCCAAGAAAGCCATTTTCCGGGGATGCCGGTTAACGCCTAAGCTGACATATTCCCTAATGCGACATAATATATATTATCGGAAGTAACATATTGCCTCATTTAGAAAGGTACTCGAAACACATACGCGGTATGACGCCTACAATTGAAGTCGTTTCCTGTCTAAAAGCTTGTTTTTATTGATGAATTCGGAGTCCGGAAGAGTATGATTTAATCAACTTGCAAGTGATTCTTCGCTTTCGACACAATTTCTGTTTCTGACATCAACGCCGGGTACATATAATAGTGCGGATACGTAATAATTCAATCATGATTGCTGTAAAGAACCCGCACCGTGAAGTGCGGGTTCTTCTTGCTGTGCCGGCTAGGCCGATTGATCAATCCAATTCCACCTGAGTCCACGTTACAGCTGTTCCGCTAATGGTCCCTGTGAACTTGACGACTGTAGAATCGACAGTTAGCGAGGACAGGAAACTATCCCTGATAGTAGTGTTACCGAAAAGCGGAGTCGTGTCAATACTCAACCCGTTGACGGTGATATACGTTGAATTTATCGCGCTCACCACACCATTCATCTTTGCCTCTGTCTCGGGGGGATCTCCTCTCTCAACCTTTGCCGCGATGAGATTACCTGATTCGCCTGCATACAACTTCACTTCAAGGGCATCCCCTGACGCGAGATCGTCAACGCCGAACTGGGGTACCTGAGCTGCCGTGTCGTCATAGAAGATGGTATCGTGATTTGTGTACACGGTGACACCGTTGATGACGAAAGTTCCCGCAGCAGCATCAGCCGAGACGACGACCCCTTTGATCTCAAGATCAGCATCCTCCTCGGTGCTGATCTCGGACGCGGTGAGAACTCCGCTGGTCATGGATCCTTTGACTTCGACTTCAGTGCCATTGGCAAGACCTGTCGCGAGAGCTGCCGATGCGCTGATTTCAACACCTCTGACCGTAAAAGTGACTGGGTCTGTTCCCGCAAGATTTTCGACTACTCCCTCGATCTCAACGCGATCACCATCGTCGATTGAGAGTTCATGCTTGAGCTCGATCTTGTCGGCCGTGGTGGTTACTTCCCCTAATGAAGGAGCGGACGCGACCTCTATCTTGACTTCGGAGCCATCGACTATCCCGGTATCTAGAGTGCCGGTATAATTGACGATAAGAGTGTACCCTGTTTCCATGGTGAGCGTGAAGCTGCCTGCCGCGAGTGAACTCACTGTGCCGCGCAGCTTGTAATCCCCCGTGTCGGTGCTGAGCTCAATCCTGCTTGCAAGGACGTTCGTTCCGTTTACTATCCCGCTTACTTCGACCCTGTCACCGACTGATAATGTCGACAGCCCTGTGGTGTTTTCATAGACAGTGGTCGTGGATGTTGTTATATAGAGGCCGAAGACGTATAATGTTCCCGCGACTGTATCGATTGAGTCGATGGTTCCCTCAATGGAACTGGCGTAGTCAACTTCATTCGCGACGCCGGTACCTGAGGCCGTGTCAATAGTGCCTTTGACATCGACTACCATCCCGACCTTGAGGTCCGAGTCGCCGCCTGAGAGGTTGTCAACAGTGACGGCGCTTGATGTTGTGTCATATTCTATGCCGTTGACGAAGATGCTCCCTTTCGCGGTTATGACTCCGCTCGCGAACCCCTTGACTCCCTCGCTTCCTGAATCGGAAGCATTTTTACAACCTGTAAAGCTCAACATCGCCGCAAGAAGCAGGACGATGGATCCGTAGAATATATTTAACAGCTTTTTCCCTGACATTGCAAACCTCCTTATGCTTCATGCGGTGAAGGTAGGGGTTATTTACTACTAAATCAATAGACAATACTGTTTTTTTTAAAATTCTCCAGGAAAGTGCGTCCCCGTTGAGGTTAAATCATTCTGACATAAACTAGCTTTTTGACAGCGTACGGTTGTTCGTGATAGGCAGGTAAGTATAGCCACCTGAATGTTAAAACTTAGGAATGCCTGGAAATAGTGGATTACAGGCCGAATTTAGGGATTATGCGTTAAGATACGCGGTATTTCACAATTCATCATGAATTGAGCCCGACGTAAGTCGGCAACAGCCCCCCCGGGCTTATTCCGTTTCGGTATTCTTGTATATATAACGCGCCCGCTCATGTTCCGGTTCAATCTCCAGGGCTTTACCCGAAAACTCGCGGGCCTTCTTCTTGTTGCGGTGCTTGTAATAAAGCTCCGACAGCATCACGTAGGCGTCAACGTGATGCGGGTCCAGCTGGACCACCTTCATGAGGTGATCGCGGGCAAGGACATCGTCCGGGTTGGAGTTCTTGCAGTAGAAGGTGCCTATGAAAAAGTTGACGTCCTTGGAGCCGGGGTAAACCTGCAGGGCTTCCTTGCAGTACTTTATGCCCTCGACGACGTATTTCTCTCTTAGGTCGGCTTTTATATACGAATAATACGCTTCACGGTAGCGCGTCTCCGCGAGGCTCTTGAGGAGCGTGTAACGGTCCTCCTTGTCGTACATGCGGGAAATGTTCTTGTATGCCTCGCTGAATTCCCTGAAGGCCAGCGGCAGCATGTTGTCTTTCAGATACTGGATGCCCAGCTGCATGTGCGCCTCGGGATTGCCCTTGTCCTTTTCGAGGGCGCTTTTATAGCTGGAAATAGCCTCGGCATCGTCGCCCGTCTCCCGGTAGAAATCGCCCCGTGCCCGCTGAATGTAGGCGTCCTTCGACCGGGCTCCTTCTATGCGCTGTACCACGCGGTCTCTGTCGTGGACGAACTTGAAGTTCCCGTATCCCACGAGCATGGGCCCCAGCGAGGCGCTGTTGAACACGGATTTCACCTCGAGCTTCCCGATGATAAGGTTACTGTCGTTGATCACGTACAGGATATCGCCCACCCGGATTCCCTCGTCCGTGTACAGTCGCGCGGAGAGCCTGGTCCGATCCATCGCGGTATTCGAAACGTCCTTTACGTTGGTGTCGTCGCGCATGGAAACAGAAACGACCTTGCCCGCTTCCACGCAATCCCATCCCGCGTGATCGCCCTCGTAGTAATAGGCTTTGAGTTTTCTGCTTTCACCGGGGAGGCTCATGAGCGGCGCGGCGAACGCGCCGGAAACCACCGCGAGCGACAGCGACACAACCGTGAAAATATAACGTGCCTTCATTACCTTAGGAACCTCACAGGATTAAGCGGAATAAGGTATTTCCGGAGCTCAAAGTGTACATGCGGACCGGTAACCGCCCCGGTCATGCCCGACAGCGCAATCTGCTGCCCTGCCTTCACCTCGGTGCCCGGCTGGACGCTGTTCTGCTTGTTGTGCGCATATACTGAAATATATCCGTTCGAATGGCTCACGACAACCATGTTTCCGTACCCGTCCTTCCAGCCGCTGAATATCACGTTTCCGGGGGCGGCTGCGAGCACCGGCGTTTCAACGGGAACGTAAATATCGATGCAGCAGTGGAACTGGGGCCTGCGCGTGAATGGATCTATGCGATTGCCGAAACCTGACGTGATGCCGCCCAAGACGGGCCAGGACAGCACTATTCCCGGATTGGCGGCAACGGCCATGCCACGCGGCTGCATCTTCACCGAAGCAGTACGCTCCACCGAACGCGCATCGGGAATGAAGATGGACGAGGATGTCTTCGCCACTGAGATTCGGTTATGCTCCTGTACGGATTTCGCCGTAACGCCGTAAGCGGAGGAGATTGTCTTGATGGTGTCTCCCGCTTTCACCCTGTAACTGACACCGTTGCGGTTGGGAACGAGTATTGTGTTCCCAGAGGCGAGCATGTCGGGGGACTCGATCTCGTTCGCCCTGATGATGAGACGGTGGTCGGTGCTGAATTTCTTCGCTATCGTCCACAGGTTATCGCCCTTCAGGATCCTGTATTTCGTGTAATGCCAGCGGGAGTCCTTTGCCTTGAGTTCCGCAAGCATGGTGTTCTTGCCGGCAATCCTGGAGTCATCCGTTATATCGGCCCCCTCGTCTTTGGCCGGGGACGCCGCAGAGGCGATGGTGTCGTCGAAGGATTCGTCGTATATTATCGTGCCGCTCTGTTCTTCTTCTCTGGGTTCATCGAACGGGTTTTCCGTTACCATCTCGAGCCCGTTCACGATGATGGCCTGCTCGAGCTTGTCGATGTCGTCGGCGGGACGCGCGGCCTTGCTGCTGCCGGCGATTATGTTGCCGTAGAGGGCCAGGAGGAATAGCGTGATTATGAACGCAATCGTCGCAAAGGTAAAGTAACGCCGATTCATGTATTAATGGTCGGAATCCGGGGCGCCCATCTTGACCTATAATCGGCGAAGGCCGTCATAAAGAAGGGCCATGCGCGTGCGCAGCTCCTGCACCCCGTCGCCTTTGAGCGCCGACCCCGTGATGCTTCCTGGATAACGCTCGGCTATGTGCACGGCCGTTTCAGGATCGGGGAGCCTGTCGGCCTTGTTCAGGAAGAGGATTTGAGGCTTGTCGGAGCATCCCAGTCGCGCGAGCTCGGCGTTCACCACCTGGATGTTCCTGTCGATGGTGGCGGAGGTTATTTCTACCAGGTGCACCAGGAAGTCCGCACTGTGGATCTCCTCGAGGGTCGACTTGAATGATTCCACGAGGTTCACGGGTAGATTGGCGATGAAGCCCACGGTGTCGGTCAGGAGCGCCTTCCGCTCGTCCCCCAGGAAGACGACCCTGGTATAGGCGTCGAGCGTGGCGAAGAGCCGGTCCTCCACGAACAGGTCGTCCCGGGCGAGCAGGTTGATGAGGGTCGACTTTCCCGCGTTGGTGTAGCCCACCACAGCTCCGCAGACCTCCGCGCGCCGGGACTTCCTGGCGCGCGCCCGGTGTGCCGATATCTGGTCGAGCCTGTTCTTGAGGACCGATATGCGCCTGAGAATATGGCGCCGGTCGGTTTCCAGCATCTTTTCGCCCGGGCCCCTGGTGCCTATCCCGCCCCCCAGCCTCGAGAGCACGCCCCCGAGTCCCTTGAGCCGCGGCAGTATATAACGAAGCTGTGCGAGCTCCACCTGGATCTTTGATTCGGCGCTGCGCGCGCGGCGCGCGAATATGTCGAGGATGATCTCTGTGCGGCCCACCACCCTTACCTTGAGCATCTCTTCCAGGGTGCGTATCTGGGCCGGCTTGAGCGAATTTACGTCGAAGACCAGGAGGCGTATGCCTTCCTCCTGGATGACCGTCCGGAGCTGTTCGACGGCGCCTTTCCCAATGAGCGTCGCGGCGTCGAGCCTGTCCCTCCTGATGATGCGCGTGCGCGCCACGATGGCGCCCGCGGTCTTCACCAGGTCTTCCAGCTCCGCGAGCGAATATTCCACCCCTGCCTGGTCGCTCCCGTGGAGCCTCAACGCGACAAGGAAGGCTCGCTCGTCAGCCGACGAGGGAATCCTATTGACCGAGGCATCCACGCACGCGCACCCTGCTCCCCCGCCCTACCCTGTTCCGCTCGAACCACCCGGCGTTCACCTCGAGCGCGTACATCGCGGGCTCGCGCGACGGGTACGTGACCGAATCGTCAAGCGGCTTCATGTCGTATAATTCGCGTATTACGCCGCCGCGGTCAATATAGGCGATGCTGAGCGGCAGGCAGGTGTTTCGCATCCAGAAGCCCAGGAACTGCTCGTGTTCGAATACGAAGAGCATTCCCTCGCAGTCGGCCATGTTCTGCCGGTACATGAGGCCGCGCTCGCGCTCGGCGGGCGACGTTGCGAGCTCAACGAGAAGGCGAATGGTCTGCCCCTGGGAATTCACGATCTCGAGCGTGCACGTACCGGCCGCATCAAGGCGGGGAGACTGCAGGAGCAATAAGCAGAACGCGAGCGTAGCCTGGCTAAAACGCATCATTGTATTCAATCCGGATTACCCTGTTGGCAGGCTCTCCGTGCTGAATCAAAAAGTCAAACTCAATTCCCAGGTGCCCCATGTAGGAATAACGGATGCCCAGGTTGAGGAGCCACTCGTTGCTGTCGCGTAAATTGTAATAGATGCGCTCGCCTTCGGCCTTGAAAATGAACAGCTCGCCCAGCGGGATGTCGAGCCCTACGAAATACGAGGAATCCTCCGGAATGTAATTGGGCTGCGCGGGCATCCGTATGCCAAAGCTCACGTGCTGCTCGTCGCCCAGGAGGTAAACAGGCTTGGTGATGACGAAGTACGGTCCATAGATCATGCGGTTGATCTCGTTTACCGCCTGGTCCGTCTTTCCCGCCTCGCCAATGTAGAATGAATCGTACCCGATCGCGAAGGATATGGGAAAGGTTTCCCAGCCGTCGGTGAACTTGAGCTTGGCGATCACGCCCGGTACGTTGGGCTTCGCCTTCTCCTTGCCGATCGCGTTCTGTATGTCCAGAGAAACGCCCAGGAAAAGGTTATTGTGCAGTCCCAGGATGGTCTTGAGCTCGACACCGCCGCTGTCGTAGCCCAGCAGGGAAATCTGGTAGGTTCCCTTTTCGATAGTATAGGCCGTTGGCGTGTCTATCTCCACGGTGTTGCGAATGTAGTTCTGGGCCCAAAGGACCGCAGGCGAGAGCACCAGAAGGGCCGGCATGAGCAGGACGCACAGTTTTTTCATGAAATAACGGACCCGTGTTCGATAGATTTTCAATCATTAGTACTATCGGCGGGTTTTGGCGCGGAGATTACAACGTTTACGCGAATAGGGCCGCCTGGGCGCGTAAAAGCTCCTGGATTCCGCGTTCCGCCAGGCCCACGAGCCCGTCCATCTGCGCCCTGGTGAAGACGGAGCGCTCGCCGGTGCCCTGCACCTCGATGAGGTTGCCCAGGCTGTCCATCACCACGTTCATGTCGACGTCGGCGCGCGCGTCCTCGGTGTATTCAAGGTCCAGGAGCGCCTCCCCCTTCACGTAGCCGGCGGAGACCGCCGCGCACTGGGCCCGCAGGGGATTTTCCGCAAGCGCCCCTCGCGCGACGAGCGATGCGACGGCCATGCGCAGGGCTGCGTAGCCCCCTGTTATGGACGCCGTGCGCGTCCCACCGTCGGCCTGGAGCACGTCGCAGTCCACCGTGATCGCGAAGCCGTTCAACGCGGCGAGGTCGACCACGCTCCTGAGCGATCGTCCTATGAGCCGCTGGATCTCGATCGACCTGCCGTCGGGCCTGGCGGTGCGGCGCTCCGTCCGCGGACTGGTCGCATAGGGAAGCATGGTGTATTCGGCCGTGATCCAGCCGGCGCCTCTCGCGCTGGCATGGTCCGGTACCTCGCCGGACACTGTCGCCGCGCAAATGACGCGCGTGTCCCCCATGCACACGAGCACCGAGCCGTCCGCCGCCGGGCAAAAGCCCTTTTGGAGGCTCACGGGCCTCAGCTCATCTGCCCTTCTTCCGTTCTTTCTCAATTTTTTCGTTCTCGAGCTGGAGTTCCTTGAGCTCCTCGAGCTCCAGGATCTTCTGCTTGACGTTCTTGTGATAGGGATTGTTTTCGGCGCAGTCCTTGAACGCTTCGATCGCGGAATCCAGGTCGTTCTGGATATAGTAGCGAATGCCCTTCTGGTAGTATTCCTCGGCCTTGATCTTGCTCTCCACGGTGATGACGCGCGGGATGAGCTTGAACGACACGGTGAAGGAGTACACGGGGCCAAAGACCTTGGTGTCCATGTACGAGGTGTCCACCTGGAAGGCCACGTTCTTTACCGCGTAGTTGAACCCGAAGCCCAGGCTGTATTTTCCCTCGGTTTTGGCGATGCTGGAATCGAGAAAGCGGTAGCCCGCGCGGAATGACAACAGGTCCAGGTAACTCAATTCAAAGCCGGTCATGATCCTCAGGCTCTCGTCGAATCCGTACGTGAAGTCGTAAAGGTCCGAGGGGTCGATGAAGTATTCCGATACGTCGATGTTAAGGCCGAACCATTTCGTGAGGTAATACGAGCTCCCGATGCGCAGGGTCCGGGGAAGCGGGTCTTTATGTGCCTTGGTACCCATGTTCTGCAGTGAAAGGCCGAGCGCCAGGTTCCTGATGGGGGCATCAAAGGGCGAATACATGTACAGCCTTTTCAGTATGCCCACGTCGAACGCCACCGCATTGACCGGCAGGGGTCCTATCCGCTCGTAAATATGCTTGAAGGAGGCGCCAACCTCCATGAAACCAAGCGATTGACCGTATGCAACCGTCGTGGCCGTATTGTAGAATTGAACTTTTCCATCCGAATTCCCATTGATGTCGACGCGCTCGAAGGAAGGGACCCAGAACAGAGAGTTGGAAAAGCCCAAAAATCCCTTCCAAAGCGGCCACGCCAGGCTGAAGTTTTCAAACCGTGAATCCAGGATGAGGTCCTGGTGCATCATGGAGATTTCCGGGTACTTCATGGTGCCCAGACCGGCGGGATTGTAGTAAATCGAGTTTATGTCGCCCACCGCCGCGGTGAACGCCTCTCCCATACCGAGCGGACGGCTCCCTACCCCGAGCTCCAGGAAAGCCGCGCCCGAGGTTCCCGTGCTTCCGGCGGCATAAAGCACCGCGCTTCCCGCGCTAAAACAGAGCGCCAGGGCCATGCACGTGAGCGATAGTATCCTTGGAATGTACGGTCTGTTCATATCCGCTCGCGCTCTAATTGCCGTTTCCGTATCCAGCGGCGCACAAGTATAGCATAGTCATTTCAATTAGACTATTCAAATATTTACTATGCTTATTCATTCCGGGGGCAAGTTTTTATTTGAACATGATCTCTTTCACGAGGTCTAACCTGTTCCCGCTGTCCGTAGCCTCTATCTTCCTGATACTCACCAGTCCCGGCTGTATGCGTATGAATCCCTGGATCGCCGTTTGTAAAACCTGCACGTCTTCCGCGGCAGTCGTCACGATAATACGCGACCGGTCAAGCCTGCAGATCATGGAATTACCCGACAACCGCGCGCGCAGCATTGAGAACAGGTATGCGCACAGGTGGTAGGATTCGGGGTCGAACCGCAGAATGTCCAGCTGGAAACACGCCGCCCGCTTCAGCAGCATGAACGCCTTCTGCATGTATTCCAGCATGAAATAGGAGTGCTTGACGGTCCCCATGCTGAGCGCGCATTGATGGTATATCTCGTTCCTTGCGTACATGAGGAGCGCCGGTGAGAGCCTGGCGCGTATCGAGGCCGCGAGATCACCCGTACCGCCGTCGGGAACCCCATGCCGGTACCAGATCATGAGCACCGGAGAGAGCGATTTATCCTGGTAATCACGCACTTTCCCGGAGGCGGGCTCTCGAAGGAGGGGGGCGTACAGGTTATGGAAGGTGGCGCAGTACACCGCCCATGAATCTCCCTGCATGAAGGTGAACCTCGAAGCGAGCGATTCGTCCGAGGCGATATGGGCGCGCGTAACGAACATGCCGTCGGGAGAGTCTCTGAGCGTTGCGTAGAGGGCGTCATGAACGTCAAAGAAGAGCGAATAGATGTCGAGATCGTTGATGGTATTGATCACGGGAATGAAGCATTTCTTTCTCAAATGAAATCCAAGGATGCAATACGCGTGGATGCCCAGGCTGTCAAGGCCGTCCCTGATGCTGCTTGAGAGCTCCTCACCGGAAAGCCTGGAAAGCGATGAAAAATTGAGGCCGCTGTCGATCTCCCCGCGGCCGCCCATGTGCGCGACATGGTAAAAGAGCAGATGGTAGCGGGCGATGAGCTCTTCCTCGGAAAGGGATTCGGGATCGTCGTCTATGC
>CALMJO010000026.1 GCA_937864375.1 uncultured Spirochaetota bacterium | reverse complement strand
ATCACCGAGCGCAAGCGGGCGGAGGAGGAGTTGCAGGAAACCAGGCGGAGACTGGCAGACACCATCCAGTTCCTGCCGGACGCAACACTCGCGATTGACCGTGACAAGCGCATCATCGTCTGGAACAAGGCCATCGAGGAAATGACGGGCATTCCGGCCACGGAAATGATCGGCCAGGGGAACTATGCCTACACCGTTCCCTTCTACGGCGAGCGAAGACCCCAACTCATGGATCTTGTCTTCGAAGACTCGGCGGAAACGGCTGCCCGGTATCCCGCGATCACCCGTCAGGGCGACACGCTCACTGCCGAAGTGTTCTGCAACGCGCTCTATTCCGGCAAGGGGGCATGGGTCTTTGCCAGAGCCTCGCCCCTGTACGATGCGTCGGGCAACATCATCGGCGCCATCGAGAGCATCCGCGACATCACCGAGCGCAAGCGGGCGGAGGCATCCCTTCGGCAAGAACGGGAACGCCTGGCAGGCATCATCCGCGGCACCAATGCCGGCACCTGGGAATGGAACGTCCAGACCGGGGAAACGATATTCAACGAGCGCTGGGCCGAGATCATCGGCTATACCCTTAATGAGATCTCTCCGGTTTCCATCGAAACCTGGATGAAATTCACCCATCCCGACGACCTCAAGACCAGCGACGAACTGCTGCAGAAGCATTTTTCCGGCGAACTGGATTATTACGAGTGCGAGGCGCGGATGCGGCACAAGAGCGGCGAGTGGGTCTGGGTGCTCGACCGGGGACGGGTGACCACATGGACGGATGACGGCAAGCCGCTCATGATGATGGGCACGCACCAGGACATCACCGTGCGCAAGCGGGCCGAGGAGGAACTTCGTGTTTTCATGGAATCGGTGGAAAATTCATCCGATGCTGTGGGTATCTCCACGCCTGAAGGGAAGCACTACTACCAAAACCGGGCATTTAATGAGCTGTTTGGGTCGGTTGGCGAAAATCCCCCGGAGTCGGTATATGTCGATCCTGCCATAGGGCACGAGGTGTTCCGGACGATCATGGCGGGCGGACAATGGACAGGCGAGGTGCAGATGTATGCCAGAAACAAAAGTATCCTGGACGTCCTTCTGCGGGCATACGCCTCCAAGGACAAGAGCGGATGTATCACATCGCTGGTCGGCATCCATACGGACATCACCGAGCGCAAGCGTGCCGAGGAGGCACTCGCCAGGAGCGAGGGCCGCATCCGGAGGAAACTCGATAGCCTGCTTGCCCCGGAGGGCGATATCGGCACCCTCGAACTGGGAGACCTGCTCGACTTACCCGCGCTCCAGGCGCTCATGGACGACTTCACCCGGGCGAGTGGCACGGCAACCGCGATCCTGGACACGAAGGGGACGGTGCTCGTCGCCACGGGCTGGCAGGATATCTGCACCCGGTTCCACCGGGTCAACCAGGTCACGGCAGCGTTCTGCACCGAGAGCGACCTTGCGCTTGCAAAGGGTCTCAAAGAGGGCGAGTACACAGCCTACAAGTGCAGGAACAACCTCTGGGATGTCGTCACCCCGCTTTACATCGGGGGCCGGCACATGGGCAACATCTTCACCGGCCAGTTCTTTTATGACGATGACATCGTCGACGAGTCGGTCTTTGTCGCGCAGGCGAAGGCCTGCGGGTTTGACCGGGACGCCTACCTCGACGCGCTGCACCGGGTGCCCCGGTTCTCCCGCGACCGGGTCAGGGCGCAGATGGAATACCTTGTCCGGATGACCGGGTTTTTCTCAAAGCTCAGCTACAGCAACCTTTCCCTCGCCCGGACCGTGCACCAGCGGGACGAGCTCGTCCGTTCCCTCCAGGCGAGCGAAGCGGCGCTGCGGGAGAGCGAGGAAAAGTATCGTCGGCTGGCCGAAGTCATGCCTGTGTGTTTCAGCACGTTCTTGCCGGATGGGACTCTCACCTACGTGAACAAGGCACTTGCCGACTTGGAGAGAACGACTGTAGAAGCGCTTACGGGTAAATGCTTTTTCGACAGATTATCCTCAGAGGAACGCGCAATAGTCGAAAGTAGCCTGGCTTTGCTAAGTCCGGAGCGTCCCCTCGAAACCCATGAGCAGACACACACGGCTCCTGATGGCTCTTCACGCATCGTCCAGTGGTCTAACCGCGCCTTTTTCGATGAATCAGGGCACGTTGTTTCCTTCCAGGCCGTTGGATTGGACATCACCGACCGCAAGCGGGCCGAGGAAGCGCTCCAAGCGAGCGAAGAGGCGCTGCGGGAAGAAAAAGAGCTGCTGTCCAAATCCCAGGCGATTGCCCACGTCGGAAGCTGGAATATGACCTGACTACAAACCATTTGACCTGGTCGGACGAGGTGTACCGGATTTTCGGCTGCCGGGCGCAGGAATTCGCCGCCACCTACGAAGCCTTTCTCGATTTTGTGCATCCGGACGACCGGACCGCGGTAAATGAGGCCTATTCGGGATCACTCCGGGAAGGGGCAGACAGTTACGAGATCGAGCACCGCATCGTTCAGTCCGGCACAGGCGACATTCGCTGGGTACACGAGCGTTGCGTCCACGAACGCGATGACGCGGGCAAGATTATCCGATCCGTCGGCATGGTTCATGACATCACCGAGCACAAGCGGGCAGAGGAAGATCTGCGAGAAAAACTGGCCGAACTCGAACGTGTGAACCGATTGATGGTAGGCCGGGAAAACAGGATGATCGAGTTGAAGCATGAGATCAATGAGCTGTGCGTAAGCTTAAACGTACCCAGACGCTACACAACGCCCGATATCATCGGTTAATAAATATTTCGCCAAAAGGAGGTAAAAGCCATGCATATAACAACATCGGAACAAGAATCGATGAATCTGGGTTTCGGCAACTACACCTGCAATTGGGGTACCCACCTGTGCGGGCTGTACGAAACCGCCAGTGAACGCGATGAGATCATTCTGGGTTTCCTGCACCAGGGAGATTTGGAAGGCGACCTCCAGTTGTACTGCCCGGTAGAGCAAAGCTCCGGGACGTTCATCGCGAATTATGAGGGACAATACCCCGCCTGCGCCGGGCATGTTCATGATACCGGGCGTTTTCGTCTGCAGGCAGCCAGGGAGCTTTATTACCCCGACGGCATTTTTTCCCCACGAAGCATGGACCGGGGATTGATGGAGTTTTACAAGGAATCACAACAGTCCGGGAAACGTAACATTCGAGCTACGGCAGAAATGATCTGGGCACTCGAGGCCGTGCCCGGGATCGAGCACCTGATGGCCTACGAGTCGAGGCTAAACTATTTTATTCCGGGGAAACCCTGGATCAGCATCTGCCTGTACAATGTGACCCGGTTTTCCGGGGCGACCATCATGAAGGTACTTCAGACGCATCCGTTTACCATCTCCGGTGGGGTTATTACTAAAAACCCTTATTTTCAGGATCCCGATGAGTGGCTTAAAGCAAATGCGCCGGAATTCATGGGCGATTAGGAGTAGTATGAATAAATCGAATGATCTTCTTTTGCTATTAGTCAATCTTTCGCAGCTGCGAAGCCATAAAACGATCCGGACTCTCTTCATTGAGGGTTTGAACGAGCTGTTCCGTCCGCTGACGTTTGAGCTGGTTGAACGCGAGCCTGACCACGGGCCGAGTTTCCCTGTAGCAACACGGCACGCGGCCTATGGGTTCATTGTACCGGTTAATACAACGCAACTAAGCGAGGAGGACAGCACTCTTCTGCACAACGCTGCACAGATGCTCGCCGTTTTGATTGATCGCATCGAGTTCGAGGAAGACCTGGAACTCCGGCGAGCTACAATCGCCCGGGTAGCCGATGATCGTCTTGTCGAGCTGGAGCAAACAGTGGAACAACTGCGGCAGTCCCGCAACGCAACCCTTAACCTAGCCGAAGATCAGGCGCTTGACATCGCTGAACGAAAGCGTGCAGAGGAGGCGCTAATCGCAGTAAAAGAAAAGGCCGAAGAAAACGAAAAACGGTTGAGAACATTTATTAATAATACAAAAGCCTCAATTGGTATTTATGACGATAATATGTTCATGGTTGAAATAAATGATTCAGGAAAAACATGGTGGCCATATTTAACGAGAGAACAGATTATTGGCAAGCATATTACTGAACTTGTGCCGGATGTTGACCCTGTATTAATTCAACAATTAAACCATGTTATACAAACAGGTGAAAGATTTATTGATCACCAACATGTCCCATCAGAGCAATTTGGCGAGTTAGTTATGGAATTTGAAGCATTTAAAATTCCTGGTGGTTTTGCAATAATTACAACAGATATTACCAACCAGAAAAAGGCTGAAAAGGAACTAATTACAGCCAAAGAAAGAGCCCAAGAAAATGAAGCAAGATATCGCGGTTTATTAACAAATCTTGATACAGGCGTAGTTGTTCATGCCCAGGATACTGCAATACTTTTATGTAATCCGCGGGCTTGTGAATTACTTGGATTAAGCGAAGAACAAATGAAAGGAAAAGTCGCTATTGACCCATATTGGAAATTTATTTTTGAAGATTATCAACCTATTCCTTTAAGTGATTATCCGGTTATGCGGATAATAAAT
>CALMJO010000025.1 GCA_937864375.1 uncultured Spirochaetota bacterium | reverse complement strand
GGAGATGTGTATAAGAGACAGTGCCAATGGATACCCTCCGCCCGCCCAGCATGCCCGCACGCACCAACGCGAACTCCACGAGCCCGCCGCCCAGTCCGCGTCCGCGGTGCTCCGGCAGGACCGCGAGCTTTTCCAGGTAGAAGGTCCCACCGCCCCCGTCCTCCAGCGCCATGAAGCCCGCCTGCGTGCCGTCCGGGAAAATGCCAAAGAGAAGGACGCCCTTTTCGCGTAGCCGTTCCAGTGCGCCGGTTTCGATGAACGAGGGGTGGGCGGGGCAGTTGCTGCGCGTGAGGCCAAACCTCTGCGCGACAGGCGCGAACGAGGCCCGGATGAGCTGTGCGCTGGGTGAGAGCTCGTCGTCACCGCCAATTTCCCGTATGATCGCATCCATGTCCGCGGCGCTTCCGTCATTGTCCCTTGATCTCATGCCTGCGCCTCCGTCATCCCCTGTGCGTGCGCAGGGTTTCGAGAATCCTCGCAAGGTATCCCTCGAACTCCCCGATCTCTTTCTCCGAGAATCCCCTGTAGAAAAGCGCGGTCATGTCCCGCGAGACTTCCTCGTAGGCCTGCTGCATGGCGCGGTCCTTCTTCGTGCGCGTGATGATGGTCTTGCGCCCGTCCTCTCCGGAGGCGGCGCGCGCCAGGTGGCCCGCGCGCACGAGCCGCTCGAGCATCGCGCTCAGCGTGGATTTCTCGAGCGAGGTCTTCGCGGCGAGCTCGGTGATGCTCATGCCGTCCCGCTGCCAGAGCGCGAAGAGGATCCTTCCCTGCGCCGCGTTGATCGCGGTGATGCCGCGCTCTTTCAGGAGCCTGTCGAAGATGCGCCCCGAGAGATGATGGATCTTCGCGATGAGAAACCCGCCCTCGCGCGCGCGCTTCATGGCCGCCCCGCCAGGCGCGCGTGCACGAGGTTCATCTGGTGGTAGTACTTGAGCTCGGAAGGCTCGAGGCGTAGCAGCGCGTAGTCCGGATCGCCCGGCCCCCCGGGGTAGTACATCTCCCATCCCTCCTGCCAGAGCTCCCGTTTCATGGCGCCGTCCTCGACCACGGTCGCGAGTCCCAAGAGCATGAGCCCCCGCCAGTGGTCCGGGTCCGAATAGTAGACGCACGCGCGCGGGTTTGACCTGACCTGCGCGACCTTGGATGAAGACGTATTGGTGGTGAACCAGGCCGTGAAGCTCCCGGGGTCGCGGTCGAACACGCGCAACCCGGGGAACTGCTCCTTCCTCCTGAGGTTGAACATCGAGCGGGTTTCCGGGAACCCCTCGCCGTTGATCGTGGTGAGGAATGCGACCGGGGCCGTTTCCATGAGCTGGTGCCCGAGTTTGAACGCTTCCTGTTCCGTCATTGCCGTCCTCCGCACGCCGGTATATGGTACTATATAAAACCATATTAGTTCTATATAGTACTAATGTCAAGCGGAAAAGGCACGGGGGACCGATGGTGCGCTACATGTCCTCGATCGTGAAGGAATCGGCGTCCTTCCACGCGGGGAAGGATTCGCGGTAGGATTCCAGCGCCGCGCGGGGGAGCGTCACCGTGCGGACGCACTCGGCGGGCCCGGCCTCGAAGAGCGCGTTTCCCGCGAAGTCGATGACCGCGGAGTCGCCGCTGTACGCGATGCCCTTGCGGTCGACGCCCGTGCGGTTGACGGCGACGACGTAGCACTGGTTTTCAATGGCCCGCGCGCGCACGAGCGTGTTCCAGTGGGCCCCCCGCGCCGCCGGCCAGTTCGCGACGAAGAGCGCAAGGTCGTAGGCAAGGCCGCGGTTGCGCGTCCAGGCGGGGAAGCGCAGGTCGTAGCAGATGAAGGGACGGAGCCTCCAGCCGTGGAGCTCCACGGTGAGGAGCCGCTCCCCGGGACGGTAGACACGGCCCTCGCCCGCCATCCGGAAGAGGTGGCGCTTGTCGTAGGAGAGGAGCGTCCCGTCGGGACGCGCCCAGAGGAGCCTGTTGTAATAGGAGCCGCCCTCCCGCATCGCGAGGCTGCCGGTACAGTCGGCTCCCAGCGCCTTTGCCGTGGAGAGCATCCACGCGGTCGCCGCTCCATGCGGCTCCTCGGCGCATTCACCCGGCTTCATGGTGAAGCCCGTGGTGAACATCTCGGGAAGGACCACGAGGTCGGTCGCGCCCGGGAGGGGCGAAAGGAGCCCGTCCAGCCGGGAAAGGTTCTTTTCCCGGTCGTGCCAGGCGAGGTCCGTCTGGACCACGGTGACGTTCAGATCGCGCACAGGCGCTCCGCCGCACGCTCGAGGGTCTCGTCCTTTTTCGCGAAGCAGAAGCGCAGCACCCTGCCGTCGTCGCCGTCGTGGTAGAACACCGAGGGCGGGATGGCGGCGACGCCGTGCTCGACCGTCATGCGGCGCGCGAAGTCCGTGTCGCGCTCGTCGGTGATCGCCGAGTAGTCGAGCATCTGGAAGTAGGTGCCGCTGGAGGGCGTGAATCTGAAGCGCGAGCCTCTGATGAGCGAAAGGAAATTGTCGCGCTTGGCCTGGTAGAACGCGGGAACGGAGAGGTAGCGCTCCCTGTCCAGGAGAAAATCGGCGTACGCGTGCTGGACGGGCGTGCTCGTCGCGAAGGTGAGGTACTGGTGGATCTTCTGGAACTCGGCGGAAAGGGGGGCGGGCGCACAGCAGTAGCCCACCTTCCAGCCGGTGGTGTGGTAGGTCTTTCCGAACGAGCTGATCACGAAGCTCCGTGCCGCGAGCGCGGGGTGGCGCGCCATGCTCTCGTGCCGCCGCCCGTCAAAGATGATGTGCTCGTACACCTCGTCGCTCACGATGAAGATGCCGCTGTCCGCGACGATCGATTCGAGCGCGCGAATGTCGTCCAACGTCAACATGGCGCCAGCCGGGTTCAGGGGCGAGTTCAGGACCATGAGGCGCGTGCGCGGGGTGACCGCGTCGCGCACCTGCCCCCAGTCGATGCCGTAGCCGGGGCGCGCCATGCGGCAGTAGACGGGCACTCCCCCCGAGAGGGCCACGGCGGGCCCGTACGAGTCGTAGGCCGGCTCGAAGAGGATGACCTCGTCGCCGGGAGAGACGACCGCGGTGATCGCGGCGTAGAGAGCCTCGGTCGCGCCCGAGGTGACGGTGATCTCGGTCGCGGGATCGTATGAGGCTCCGTAGAGCTCCCGGGTCTTCTGCGCGATGCGCTCGCGCAGGAGCATGAGGCCCTGCATGGGCGCGTACTGGTTGCGCCCCTCGCGCATGTGGCCGTGGACGAGCGCGACCAGCTCCGGGCTCGCGTCGAAATCGGGAAAGCCCTGCGAGAGGTTGATCGCGCCGCACTCGTTGGCGAGCCGCGTCATCACCGTGAAGATGGTTACTCCCACGCTGGGAAGCTTGGATTGCATGTTCATGGCAGTTTCGAGAAATCCAGGAGCTCGGCGGTCTTGTCGGAATCGGCGCCAAAGCAGACGGGAATAACCGACAGGCCCTTCACGTCGAAGGGCGGCTTGGAGAGGTCGATCTTCCTGTAGCCGCCAATCAGGGCGTCGGAGTGGGGCCCCTGCGCGAGGCGGTCGTTGGTGATGACCGCCCACTTGTACTTTCCCTTCTTTAAATTGTTCCGTATGAACTTCTGCACGAGCTCGTTGGGAAGGTGCTGGAGCACGTCCTTGCAGATGAGGAGGTCCGCGGCCGGGAGGTCTTCCGTGATGTCGCCCATCTGGAATTTGACCGTCCTGGATTCGTGCTTTTTCTTCACGCGCTCGATGACCACGGTGGAGATGTCGATCCCCAGGTAGCGCGCGCCCTGCCAGTCGATCCTGCTCGAAAACGCCCAGTCGCCGCAGCCCGCGTCCACCACCGAGGTCACGCTGTTCTTTTTTATGAAGTCCTCGATCCAGGCTCGGTATTCGCGCGTGATCTCCACCGTGGAGCCCGCGCCGCTCGTGCCGCGGTCGGAGGCGTCCTTCCCCCAGCGGCCCTCGGTGTAGATTTCGTTGAAGACCCGGGTGAGCCTGCTTCCGGTGAGGCCGTTGATGACGACCCAGGACAGGACGAGTGCGCCCAGTGCTATGGCGGCGATAATGAATTTTCTTCTCATGACTCCTCGCGCGACTTGCAGGTATCGGGTGAAATAAACCATGCCGCGGCCCGCCGTGTCAATCAATTCACCGCGGCATTTTACGGCCGGCGGGACGCGTCATGCCGGGGGCCGCCAGTCCGACGTGAGCTCAGGCGACGGAACCCCCGTCAAGATATTTCAGGTAGTCCTCGCGCGCCGGGGAGAATACTTCAAGCGCCACCGAGTCCTCGTCGACGGTCGCGCCGTGCACGCTGTTCATGGGGATGCACCAGCTGTCCCCCGGCCCCACGGTGTGGGTCGTCCCGTCTATCACGAGCTCCAGGCGCCCGGAGACAAGGTAGCCCGTCTGCTCGAAGGGATGGGCGTGTTGCGGGAGGACGCGTCCCGCGGCCAGGCGGAACTCGGCCATGAGGGTGCGCTCCCCGTGCACGAGTGTCTTGATTTTGATGCCCTCCAGTATGTCCCGGTACGCCGCGTCCGAATGCCTTCCCACCATGTCATTGACCTTCCTGGTTTAGATGCCGCTTCTAGCTTCTTCGCGCCGCGATGATCGCCTTTGCGGCGAGCGCCGCCGATGAAAACGCGAATTGCAGATTGTACCCGCCCGTGTCCCCGTCCACGTCCACGACCTCTCCCGCGAAATAGAGCCCCTTCACCAGGCGGGACTCCATGGTCCCCCGGTTAAGCTCGTCGACTTTGATTCCGCCGCGCGTAACCATCGCCTCGTTCCACCCGCCCGTGCTTTCGACCTCGACCGGGAGACCGGCGAAGAGCGACGCGGCCCGCGCGCGCGTCGCCCTGTCGAGCTGCGCCATCGGCAGGTCGGGCTGAATCCCGGCCGCGGCGAGCACCGCCTCGACGAGACGCTCGGGCACGCCCAGCCCCGCCACGGCGTTCTTGAGAAATTTTTTTCCATGCGAGGAGCCGGCGCCGGCGAGGATAGAGTCAAGCTCCGGTTCCGCGAGCCCCACGAGCGCGATGCGGACCGTGTCGCCGGGACGCACGTTCCGGCTGAAGTCGAGCACCCCCGGCCCCGAGACCCCGCGGTGCGTGAAGAGCACGTCGCCGCGGGACTCGCCCGTGAATTCTCCCGCCCGGTAGAGGCGGATGAGGGCGCCGTCGAGCGAGATGCCCGCGCACGCGCGCAGCCCGTAGTCCTTCACGACCAGGGGTGCGAGCGCCGGCTCAGGGGGAACTATTTCATGTCCCAGGGCGCGCGCGAAGGCGTAGCCGTCCCCCGTAGAGCCGGTCGAGGGATACGACTTTCCCCCGGTGGCGATGACCAGGAAGGAGGCGGTGAAGCGCTCCCCCCGGGTGCGCGCCAGGAAGAACGGGGGCGCGGCCTCCACCGAGCGCACCGCGCTTTCCAGGCGTATGGACACGCCGTGCCGCGCGCATTCGTCAAGGAGCAGGGCCAGGACGTCGCGCGCATTCTGGGTCGCGGGAAATATTTTTCCGCCGTCGGTTTCCGTCATGGCGAGTCCGCGCACGGCGAAGAATTCCACGAGATGCGCGTTCGTGAAATCGAAAAGCGCCGGCTTCACGAAGCGTTCCCGCGCGCCGTAGCGCGGCGGAAAGTCGCGGATGTCGCCCGCGTGCGTGATGTTGCATCGCCCCGAGCCGGAGACGAGGAGCTTTTTGCCCGCGCCCCGGTTCTTTTCGAGCAGGAGGACGCGCAGGCCCGCCTCCGCGCAGCGGAGCGCGCAGAAGAGCCCCGCGGGACCGGCCCCCGCGACGATCACGTCATGGTCGGGCATGGGCGTCGTCCCTGCGCGGCGCGGGAATTGGTGCAGTGGCGGTTGCTGTTATCACAGGAGAATGACCTTGCGCGTTGAGCACACTATGCCCGCGGCCGGGCGCGGTGTCAATCCATTCCGGGCGCCTCGTAGCGCATCACGCGGCGCACGCCACTTTCCCCTTCGAACAATTCCCGCGCCATCGCGCGAGGCTCGTCGTCGGCCAGGACGGAAACCCGTTGATGCCGATCCAGGTACGGGAGGGTGCGGCGCTCGATGGCAGCGGCCGCCCGCCATTGCGGGCGCCGGAATTCGATCCGTCCGTTCCGGCGCCGTTGAAAATGAAAATCAGTCGAAAAGCTCTTGCAGAAGGCTTTTTTTGCCGTAGTGTTTTTTGTGGTGATCGTGATGACCGTCATGGCGCTTCCCGGCATGGCCGTCCTGCACGCCGTATCCTGCATCGGCGGACGAGCGCTCGATTATCTTGTCGAGCTCGCCGCGGTCGAGCCACACGCCCCGGCACTGCGGGCAGTAATCTATCTCGATCCCCTGCCTCTCCGACATGAGCAGCTGGACGTTTGCGCAACTGGGACAATTCATGGTGACCTCCTCCGGTCGTTGAAAGTAGTGTTGATGCGACGCCTCCCCGGGACCTGCCCTGCCTGGAGACGGGAACATTCGTAATGGTGATCTGCATCCCTGCGGACGGGCTCCGGCGAACCGGGCGCCCTGTTGATGGGAGGGTGCTATGAAAAGGTGGATTTGGACCAGATTTCGAACTTGCTGGGCCTGGGAACGCGCCCTGGCGATTCGGCGCACGCGGCGAAGCCGGGCATGCCCGCAAAGACCGTCGGGTACGATTCGATGATGCAGCCAATGCCATCGGTGCTCTGGGTTCGTGCTGCAATGCCGGGTTTCGATTTATGGGCGCTGGGAACAGACTTGATTTTCGCGAGATTCTTAGCAACGGCATTCCTGCCCGCGGTCGCGGGACCGGCCGCATCCTGGAATACCAGGGGCACCAGGAACGCAAGCAGCAGCAGCGCTGCCGTGAGTTTGTACAACCTGACCGTTCCCTTCATGATTAGTGCCATCATTACCGCGTGCCGCCGGGATTCAAGACAATTTTTAGCGTTTTTCCCATCCCGGTAAAAATGCTTCCCCCGGCGCAAGATCCTTGGATGTTTTCCCCTGTCGCTGGAAATTTATTTACCGCGGCGGCGCTCAGTCCGTGTAAAGGGTGAGCCCGGAGTAGTCGTTGTCGATCTTGAGGATGTCAAGCATCGCGCTGATCGCGCCGCGGTGATGGGTCCCGTGGTTGAACACGTGCAGCAGCATGTGGCCGAACGTCTTCTCCATCTCCTTGCCGAATATGTTTGTATACCTGAACCGCTTCCCTGTGTCCCGGACCTTCGTCTCCGCGGCGATGGCGACGTACAGGTCGTCCAGCTTTTCCTTCAGGGGGAAGAGAGCGCGGCAGTTTGCGCCGGTCATTCCCTTGAGCTCGTCGTCCGTAATCGCGGCAAGGCCGCTTTTCTCGATGCACTCGTAGCGGACCATGCCGCTCAGCCGGTTGAGCCAGATGATTTCGGCCCACGCGGCATGGTGGAGCGTGCCGGCGATCGACCTGAAGTAGGTCCCCAGGTCGCGGGTGAGCGCGTCGTCGGGGAGCGGGGCCAGAATCTTCAGCATGGCCGCGTTTGCCTTCCTGTTGTAGTCGGCGAAGAGCTGTATCGTTTCTTTCATGGTCCCTCCCTGCATGTGCGCCTCAGTGCCTGAGCCTCTGGGCGTTCTTGAGCGCCCGCTCCTTGAGATCCCCCGTGTACCCGGTCTTGTCGAATATGGTATAGGCCTCCCGGTAGGTCTTTCCCGCCAGGTCTCCGTTCCCCTTCTTCTCCTGGACCATTGCGATGTTGATCAGGAGGGACGCGTATCCCACCGTTTCATGCAGCCCGAGGGCGTCGCGGATTGCACGCGAGCGCGCATAGCATTCCGCGGCCCTGTCCAGATCATTCCTCTTGAGATAGATGTTGCCTATGTCCATGATCAGGATCGCGTACCCTCGCGTGTTCTCCAGGTGCAGATCCTCCTCGATCTCCCTGGACTTCGTATAGTACGCGAGGGCGTCGTCGTCCTTCTTCATCTTCGCGTAGACGACGCCCGTGTTCATGATGACGATGGAGTAGCTGTTTGATTTCTGCTTGCCCAGCGCCTCGTACAGCTCGCGCGCTTTCGCGTAGCTTTCCAGCGCCTTGTCGAACTGGTTTAAATCGGAATATATGCCGCCGATGCTGGCGATAAGTCCCGCGTAGGCCTGCGTCTTCTGCATTCCCAGCGCCTCGCGGATCTCCCTTGCCCTCGCATATAGCTCCAGGGCCTGCGCGGGCTTGCCCATCGATTTGAAAACCTGACCCTTCTTGGTCAGCAACCCCGCGTATTCCTTGGTGCCCGTCTCCGCCCGATTCAGGTAGAGAGCCTCGGCCCTTTCGAGGTAGCCAAGTCCCTCGGCGAAGAGGTTGAGGGTTTCCCCCGCCGTATAACCCGCCTCGACGAGCGCGGACAGGTAGTCAGGCTGTATCTTGAGCGCCTGCGCGAAAAGGTCCAGCGCCTGGCGCGGGTTGGATTTGCGCGCCTGCAGGCCCTTCGCGTAGAGCTCGTACGCGGAAAGGCTCGGCCTGGGCGCGGCCTCGATCTGCTTTTTTTCCTCGGCGGTGAACCTGACCGGCTTCACGTCGGCGATCGCGATCTTTTGGGTCTCCTCCATCAGGGCGAAGACGATCCTGTCTTGGAGCTCGAATATGCCGCCCAGGGTTCCGTCCACCTTCACGGATTTTTCGACGCTTCCCTTCGCGACGTCCGTGAGCGTGGCGTTCACCCGGACGGCCATTCCCGCCACCTGGTAGCTGCCGGAAAAGATCAGGTTGGCGCCCAGGAGGTTTCCCACCTTCACGGCCTTCTGCTCGTCCACCAGGCCGGACTGGCCCAGCGAGATCTCTTCCGCGGCCTTGCGCCGCTCGGCGTCCGAGATCACGGTGACGTCGCGGATCCTGCCCAGGTCGCTGATCACGGAGGCGGTCATGCCCGCCGAAATCCACCCGTAGGCTGCGTCGCCCGTGTTTTCGAACGGCTGCACGAGTATGGTCATTTCCTTTGCGGCAAGCGGCAGCGCAATGAAGAGCAGAACGGCGAGTACGAGTAACAAGCGTCGCATGGAAGCACCTCCCGGATGGATGCCCCGCATGATGGCAGGAAACCGCGGTTTGTCAAGGATTGTATGGGATGCTCGCGAGCATCCCTTACGACGGGTTCGGGGGGCCGACGGTCGTGCGGGCTACGCGTCGTCCCCGTCATCCCCGATGCACACGCAGTTTTTCCCCTGCCGCTTTCCGCGGTACAGGGCCTGGTCCGCCGCGCGGATATTCCCGTCGATCCCCCGCGCGGGATCGAAGCCCGCAACGCCCACGGTGACGGTGACGCGAATCGGTTCGCCGTCGTACTCGATGCGCTCCGATTCCATCAGGGAG